>JBJEIL010000028.1:0-3357 GCA_051876995.1 Methanobrevibacter sp.
TATTTGAGGCTGCAGATAATTGTACACCCCCATTATTTGAGGACCAGCCACAGGAAAAAATAAATATTATATCAAAACTTGGTTTTGGAATGCATAATGAGGTTAGTTTGGAACATGAGGGGGAAACGAAATGGTATACTCCTATGAGTTGTGAAAAGGTTAAGATTCATCTTCCACAGTTATGTAAAAAGGATAAGGGGTGTAAAGGAATTTCAAATCCATTATCCTATTATACAAGGGCTAAATGGAGTCTTAAAAAGGAAGGAAAAATTGATTCTGAATCTTCAACTGGAGGTGATTAAATGTTTGGTAAATCTAGTATCCGTGAAAGAAGGGAATTTTATAGGGAAGAGTGGTCCTTGAAAGACTTACCAAGTTTTATTACAGATGAACTTCCAAGAAGGGAATTTGGTTTTGACCATTATGGTAAAGGACCAAATGACAGATATAAGGTCTTTAAAAATCCGGATATTCTAAGAAGATTTTTGCGAAGTAAAGCTCCCTTCGCAGCTTATATTTCTATTGCCTATTATATCAATCCGAGAGCTAGGGAAGATTGGCAAAAGGCAGAATATGTATTTGATGTAGATGCAAAAGATTTGCCAATACGTTCATGTGATTGTAGGGAAGGTGAGGTATGTCCTGTATGTTTGGCTGAGTCCTTGGAAATTGTAAACAATCTTATTGATACTTTAGATTCCAATCTGGGACTTAAAAACATTCATCTGATTTACTCTGGAAGAGGTTATCATATACGGATATTGGACCCCGATATGATGACTGCAGATAGTGACCTACGTTCCGAGGTTTTAAAATATGTGGCAGGTGCTACAGTTCCCAAATCTGCCTTTCCGAATCCAAACCCTGGAGAGGCTGCAAGTACTTTAAATATTCCTCACTTTGCATTACCGATCGGATACAATAAGATCTTTACAGATAGGGTAAAATATAATATTCAACATCTTAGAGGTAATGAGGAAATTGATGGGATTAATAAAAAATTAATGAAGGACATAATTAAATTTAGATATCTATTGGATGACGATAACTGGGGTATGTTTAGATTGAATATAGGTCCAAGACGTTATAATAATCTTGTAAAAGCCATGGCTAATGTTAATCTATCCACTATAGATGCAAAAGTATCAATTGATATAAAACGTATTTTAAGACTTCCAAGCTCTCTACATTCAAAGGTTAGTATGAAGTGTGTAGAGGTTAAAGATAGGGAAACATTTGATCCTTTAAAATATGCAGTTCCTAAATTCGTATATGAACGTAAGGATGAGTCCCGTCCAGACAAATAATTTAGGATTTAAAAATAGTGTTTTTTTCTAAAGAAAATTTATTTAGATAATTTTCTGAATTTAAAAATATTATTATTATTATTATTATTATTTTAATTTTCAAATAAAGAAAATAAGTTTATTCATCTTCTTGTATGTTGGCTTGGATGTAGAAAATCATCTAGATAATCTAAAAAACCAGTTAAATCTTTCTTGTTTAATGTTTTTAAATAGTTTTCAAGTAGATATATCTTAAATGTTTTAATTGCAGTTTCTTTAAGATTTTTACCTATTTTAATATGTGAAATATTCTCCTTTTTAAATATGTATTCAATATAGTCAGTTGCGTTCTTAAATTCCCTCTCCTTATTAACTACTAAAAATTCATTTAAACAATAACAATTTGGTCCATTAGCTTTTTTAAAGTTTTCACAAGCTTGTCTTACCCATATTTTAGGCCCATAATGGATTTTAATATTATTAAGTTTATAAACTTCCATATTAAATATTAAAATTCCTTTGTCTTTCTCATTGGTCCAGTAACCACTTTTAAATACCTTAAAATCTTCCTCTTCAAGTTTTTCACTTAAAGACTCCTCAGTTTTTCTAAGTTGGGGATATAATGTATCTGCGGGAACTTCCGGAATTTCAAATTCGACAATATATGTTTTTCCACCAATGTCATTAAAGTTTTTTAAAATGGATTCCTTATTAATGTTTTCCTTTTTAAGGGGATAGAAGAAATCTAACTTATTTTCACTTTTTCTAAAATTACGGCAGGCATTAATAAACTCTTCCATTTTATCAGATCTTAAAGCCGCACCTACATTACGATTTTTATCTGTTGGATCTATAGCTATTAAAGGATCATTAAATAGTTCTGATGTTCCATATTCTTCTAAATCAATTACGGTTCCATATCTCCAGTTTGAAACCTCGTCTATTAGGTTTTCAAAGTTACCATATTTAAGAATCAAGATTTCACATAAATATCCTGCAAATCCACCTACTTTAAATTCAGATCCGTAAACTCCTACACAGTCCATAAATCTTTTAAGAAGTAATGTTTCATCAATCTGTTCTTCTTTAATATGGGATTTAATGTATCTTGTATGTAATATGGTTCTATCAACTGCAGATTTCATATCTTTGGCATCATCGATTTTATAGCATGGAACAAAATCTATTTCATATCCTTCAATTATACAGGTTAAGTATGGATGTGATGCATAGTGCTCGTCGCACTCTCCGTTATATTCCTCATTAATTTTATAAGCTATTTCAAGACCTTTTTCTTTTAAAACATTCATATCTGTGCTTAATGGAAAGGAAATAAAGATATCAATATCTGATTTGCCTTTTAGAAAGGTTTTTTTAGCAACTGATCCAACTTGAACCGCTTCGGCATTAAGATTTTCCTCTCTACAAATCTGGTTAATGCTTCTTATTAATTTAGATGAAATCTTTTCTATCTGATTTATCTCATCTGTATCTGGTTTTATAATATCTAAAATTCCTCTATAATCCATTCAAACCACAAATAAATTTTTTAAAAATAGTTTGTATCTAACTTTAATTTTTATCTTTTATGATATAAATATCTAAATAATTATATTTTTAAAGTTATTATTTCTTAATTTTCATAAATATCTTATTTTTAGATAGAAATAGTTTTTTAATAATTAGATTTAGATTACAAGTGGATTCTTTTAAAGTTTTATTAAAATTAATGGTTATTCTAATAAATTTGAATTAGAATTAGATTACAGAAGTTTAAGAGTTTAAAATTTAGTTGATATTAGATAATATTAAATAATATTAAATTGTTTTTTGGAATTTTTTATTAAAATTGGTTTTGTGGTAAATCCAATTTAGAATATAAATTGTTGTTTAAGAGTTTTAAAATAGGGTAACTATTATATTAATTTCTAAAATAAGCATTGATTCAATTAAAAATTTTCATTATCTGATTTATATTTATTTAAAAGATTATTTTAAATTTGAACCACCCTAATATATTAAAATAACCTTTCTATTTTAAAATATTTCGGTATCATCGTCAACTATATAC
>JBJEIL010000029.1:0-15468 GCA_051876995.1 Methanobrevibacter sp.
AAGAGGTATTTATTGCAGCTCAAACTACAAGTAATGAAAGACTTCAAAAGATTGCAGAATATGCAGGTGGATATATTTATGTAGTTTCTGTAATGGGTACAACCGGTGTAAGGGAAAATGTTGATATGGATACAACCGATATGATTGAGAGGATGAGGCAACATACTGATATGCCATTATGTGTTGGTTTCGGAATTTCAAAACCTGAGCATGTAAAACAAGTAATTGCATCTGGTGCTGATGGAGCTATTGTTGGAAGTGCAATAATTAATAGAATTGCGGATAACCTTGATGATAAGAATAAAATGCTTAAAGAAATAAGTGAATTTGTTAAATCTATGAAAAAAGCAACTAAAAAAGAATAGTGGGATGTTAATATGATTGAAGAGATTTTTGATAGTTTACTTGATGAACAAAGGGATTTAACCGAAGAAGAGGCCTCTAAATGTATGGAGGATATGATTTTAGGTAACTGTAATGATAACATTATAGCAGGATTTTTAATTGCCCTTAGAATTAAAGGAGAATCTATTCCTGAAATTACAGGATTTGCAAAGACTATGGCATCTTATGGTCGCCATGTTGATTATGTTCCAAAGGGGTATCTCTTAGATGTGTGCGGTACAGGTGGGGACAATTTTAAAACATTTAACGTAAGTACAGCAGCATCAATTATTGCAGCTGCAGGTGGTGCTGAGATATCAAAACATGGTAATAGATCTGTAAGTAGTAAATGCGGCGGTGCTGATGTTTTAGAAGCGTTGGGTGTAAATATAATGCCTGATCCAGAGGTAAATTCTTATTCACTTGAACATTGTAATTATGGATTTTTATTTGCTCCAAAATACCATCCTGCAACTAAAAATGTAATGGGCATTAGAAAGAGTTTAGGTACCCGAACTGTTTTCAATCTTTTAGGTCCTTTAACCTGTCCGTCTAATCTTAATGCACAATTTACTGGAATATATGATCCGGATTTAATTGAGGATATAGCAGAGGTACTTGTAAACCTTGGAAGAAAAAGAGCAATGGTATTGCATGGTTTTGATAATGAAGGTAATCCTGCAATGGATGAAATTTCAATTATAGGCAAGACAAAAGTGGCATTCATAAACCATGGAAGAATTAGGGTTGATTATATTAGTCCTGAGACATTTGGATGTAATAGTGTAAATCCTGATTATATTAGAGCTCCAGAATCAAAAGATGATCACGTTAAAATAATTGAAAATATTCTTGTAAATAAACAGGATACTGATAAAGATAAAGCAAGATTAGATTTGGCATGTATGAATTCTGCAGGGATTTTATATGTTGCAGATAAGGTTAAATCTTTGGATGAAGGTTTTGATTATTCTAAAGAATTAATTAAAGATAATTCTGCACATGATGAATTGGATAAAATAAAATATTATAGTAATCTTAGTTTAGATGATTTAAACTAATTTTTTATAATAATTTATCCATTTCTGTCTTTTTTTTATTTAAAAAAACTTTCTATTAATTGTTGTTTGTATATTTTACATTGGATATCTTGAATAATGGGCATATTCTATTTTTTGTTTTATTGTCTGTAATTTCACTAGAAACTCTTTTTTCTTAATTATTATCCTTGGATTTTAATTTAATGGAGATTATTTTTTTGAACTATTTTCATTAAAATATTGTTTTTATAGCTATTTTTTTCAATTTGTTTAATTTTTTAAATTGTTTTTTAGACAATGCAAAGGTTTATATTTGTGTATGTGATATTCTTTATTGTATCACATATCTTGATGATCTGTGATAATATCTTTTATCTTTATAGATAAGTTTGTAGATTTAAAATTTAATAGAAGTGATTATAATGTTAACAACCGAACTTTACATGGAAAATGAAGAATCTCCTATAAAACTTAATAAAGATTTTATTGAAAACAATTCTAAAGATATTTTTAAATTATATGATTATATTCCAGCAGCAATTTTTGATATAATGGTTAAATATGATTCTACATTTGTCTATTATCGTGATAGATTACTTGAAGATCCTAAATGTAGTGTTTTATTCCATATTTACTTAAATCATCAAGATAAGTTAGATTATTATAAACATAGTAAATTCCTCACTGCTTTAAAAAATCAAGAAGTTAGGGAATTTATTACTAAATATCCTGAATTTAGAAAAGTTATTAAAGAAGATCCAAATTATGAATAAATAATTTAATTTCTTTTCTAAATTTTTTACTTTTATTAAATAATATGGTTAAATAAGATTATTTTAATCTTTTTAGCTATACTTCTGTTATTATTTTGGGTATTTTAATTATTTTAGTTATCATTCTATCTTTGTTTTATCTGTTTAATTTAGTAAATACCTCCTAATTTAAATTTTAGGATTATCTAAAAATATTCTTGTTTTTAATTAAATTTCAACTTTCATTGTCTTAAAAGAATTTTAAAAATTAAGTTTTTAAATTTTATTCAATATTAATTGATAAAATAAAAAGATTTAAGTTAATATTTAATAAAAATCTAATTATGAGTAAATATTCTTTATTTTTATGTGATAATTGCGATTTTCAATATGAACATGTAGATAGAGTTTTCTATTTTAATGAGGATTTAACTGAGATTAATGAGGAAGCTTTGATGATAATGACTTCTAGAGCTAAGACTGCATCTTTAATTTCAGGTTTTATTTTAGTGTGGTATTGTCCTCATTGTAAAGAATTTGTAACTGAATATGATCTGACAGATAATAAATCCGATTTAAGTATTAATGAGGTAGAACAATTAATTAGAAAAGTATCTAAACATGAGAATATCATATTCTTCTCAGAAATTGTAGGTGGGGATGGTATACATCAGGGTCCTTACAATGCATATAGGAAATGTGAAAGATGTGGTAATGTTGTAGATTCTATATGGAATTTTGATAAATGTCCTGCATGTAATAAAGGTAAACTACATTTGGTGGATAAATTTATTTTTGACTAGTTTTTGCTAATTTTTTTAATCAAATTTTTTAAGAACCTCTCCATAAACTTCTTTTAGAGTACCTTCGGAGTTTTCATAGATTCTTTTAAGAATCAATTCTGGTGTACTTCTAGCTAAATAATTCATTTTTGGGGTTCTATCCACAATCAAATCATAGTTTTCATCTAATCCTTTAGCTTCAATACCATCCACTCTAACATCAGTATATAGCATTAGTTCTTTTGCCATGTGTGTTACAATAATACCAAAGGAATCCGTTTTTTCAATCATTTCAATAAAGCTTGATATAATTTTAACAGCTGCCTCTAATTCTGTAATCCCCTCAAGTTCATCAAGAAGTACTAATTTCTGGCTGTTTGTAGTAACAATTGGCATAAATATATTTAAAAATGTTTCAAAAGCACCTGCATCAAGTGATCGTTTTTTAGAGAAATGATATATCTCATCAAGAATGATTACTTCCGCAGACTCTGCACATACTGGAAGTCCCATCTGTGTCATTATTGAAATTTGACTTATGGTTTCAAGTAATGTAGTTTTACCACCACTATTTGCGCCTGTTAAAAGGGCTATGTTCTCTTTAGGACTTAGTTCATAATCAATTCTCTGAATCTTTTCAGGATTTTTTAGTGCAAGATTTAAGTGTAATGCCCCTTTAAATTTAAAACCATCAGATATTGCTGGTGCATGTAGGTCATACTCGTATGCGAAACTTCCAAGTGAAAATTCATAGTCGAACTTAATTACTTCTTCAACCTCTTTTTCTGCCTTGTCTTTTATTGCTTTAAGATGGTTTGCGGCGTTAAGTTTCATGTCATAAATATTATTTTCACGTTTTGATTCAATATCGCACTTTACACGCCTGATTTCATCTTCATCAATTTCAAGTGGATATTTTTTAATAAAAGGATCAAATCTTATGGATGTTTCTTTATAAATCATCTCATCCAATTCAGTTAGTGTGTCTTTCAGGATATTTTCAAGTTTTGATGGCATTTCATGATTTAATAGATCTAATACTTCTTCTCCTTCAAGGTCAATATTCTTTATTTCCTCTTTAAGTTTCTTATTACCATATTCTTTAGCATCATGTACTGCCCCGTCAATATCAACATTATCCTTTTCAACAATATTTATCTCGTCAAGAATAGGTTCTATGTCTTCAAGTACAGTGTCTAAATTAAGTATTTTTCTAATAATTCCAACATTTTTAAATAATTCCTTGTTTAAATTAAAATAATTTAATATGATGTCTGGAACAATTTCCTCTTTGGAAGATTCTTTACTTATCATTACAACGTTAGGTGAATTGCTAAAATCAAGAAGTCCCTCGGAATAAACATATAATATTAATTCGTAATTTCTAATTTCCTCTATAAGGGTAGGTGAGTTTCTAGCGGTAATAATGGAGAAATATTGGTTAAGTCCTAAATCTGTTAAATAAGCATTATCTTCATCACTTTCTACTAATATAAGTTTACTTGCATCAAATTGTGCTTTTGGTTTAATTGGTTTATGTAAATTTTTCATTAAACCTTTAAGTTTTATGATGGGTAAATTTGATACCTTTTCTTTTGCATCCATTACAAATTGGATATTGGACTTTATTTTTTCTTTATTTTTAGTAGGTGAAAGTAATAATATTCTATTTTTGGAATACTCTGTATTGGAATAAGCTAATATTTTCTGTATGATGTCATCATAGATTTCTATGGCTCTGTCACTTTTCAAAAATTCTTGTTTAGGGTTTCCAAGAAGTTGATTCATTATTTCAATTGCTTTTTTCTGGGATATTCCTTCGATTGATGTAAGTTTTTCAAGTTCCAGATTATCTGCAATTTCATATAGGTTCTCTTCTCCCCCAAGTTCTTGTATAATTTTACCTGAAAGTTTTTCTCCTACTCCTTTAATATCTTCTAATTTGACTCTATCATCTGTCATATTACCAAACCCTTATCATATATTCAAATCAATAAATTTTCATGTTGATTAAAAGACAATTATTGGATATGTTAATTTCTTGATCTTAATTATTAAAAAAATCATATTGAAATTTTAGTATTTTTATTTAGGGATTTAGTATATAATATTCTTTAGATAGAGCATATGAAAACTAATTATTGTAGTTGTCTATTAAAATTTAATTGGGTTGCATTATACCAAAAATTATTAATCAAGTCCTGATTTAAGTCATCTAAATTTTTAAGAGAATCTAGAGCATTTTTAAATATTTCGCTAATTCTATTAATATTTTCTACACTTTCCCATCTTAAATCAATGGCATAATTGGACATGCCAATGTTATCTAAATAGTCTAACCCTTTAATTAATGATAATCTTTCATAGTATAGTATGTATAAATCCCCGGTAATTGTACCTTTAACTGGGTAGTAATGGTTGCTTTTGTCTTTAATTGAGATATTCAAATCAGTATCTTTGGAAATTTTAATGTTTAATTCTTTTCTAATGTTTTTAATATCTTTTTTAGACATTATCGGCTTTCTTGTAATCATTGCTTCTAAAATACCTCCAATAACAATTTCCAGTTTATCAGTATCTGAATTTGAACATAGATCTTTAATGTCCTCTTTTGAAAGTTCTGTAGATATGGTAAGTATGTCAAAATTATTTAGGCTATTGGCTGTTTCATGATTGTAAAGATTTAATCCCTGAGAACCATATACGTTAATGTTATAATTCTTTAATATTTCTGCTAATCTATAATTGGAGGCCATAATATCTGTATAAATGTCTAATTTATGTAATATTCCAAGTGTTTTAAATAAACCATTTATTGTATCTCTACAACATACTTTGGGCCACATCCATACAAGGTTATAATCTTTATCCAAACTTAACTCATATGCTTTTTTAATGAAATTAACACAATAATTTATATTAAATTTCTCTTTATAATTTTCAGATAAAAAATTCATTTCATTCGGGGGAATCTCTAAATAGACTCTTTTAAACATTGGATTTTTATTAATCTCTTTTAATGCCTCTAATGAATTAATATAAATGGATAAATTCTTGTTTTCGCAGTTTTTCTCTGTTTTACTATATCTATTCTTAAAGTAATTATTTTTATACTCTTTATAGTTTGATTTAACTTTATTTAGGTCTTTTGGAATATATGATTTCTCTATCTCTTCGGTTAATTTCTGGTAAAAATCCCTTCTAAGCTTATTTAAATTACTCATAGGAGTAAAAAGATTGTCTGTGTAATTGACATTAATATGTTTTATATAAAATGGTAAATTGTCGGTTTTATTGAAGTTTTCTCTAATTTTTTTAGAATCTATAGGTTTATTTATAGCTTCCTCCCATTGATTTTTGCCCCTGTATTTTAGTTCAACCGTCTTTCCATTTCCTAATTTAAGATGTCCTTTAATAATTGGATATCTGTTTTTTACCTTAAAGCCGATATCAAGTACTGATTTTTTATAACTGTGGTTTTCACCATTTAATCCTTGTTTGGTATCATCCTTGATTGCTTTTCTTTTTGAAATATAAACTTTGGATTTATTGTCGATTTTAATATTTATGTTTTTATTTTCTCTGATTGTCTTTAGAACAAGAAAATCATCTTCAAATTTAGGATCAATTGAAAGTTCAAATCCATATGTATCCCTTTGGCTATTTTCTAAAGGTTTTCCCTCAATTAATATTCCATCACCCTTTTCGGGAATGGTTTTACTGGATAATTCTACTTTAATTGTATTCTTACCATTAAAATCAACTACATTTCCAATAAAAAGTCCATTATTAGATGGTTTTTTATAATTCATTATCCTGTTTGTATTGTCAAGTAAATGACCACGTGTGAATTTACGATTAAAAACAAGGCTTAACTCCTCGTCATGAGGTAAATGTTTATTGTGTCTTAATTTATTAAGTGCTTGTCTATATGTATTAACTACAACTGAGACATATTCCTCGTTTCTCATTCTTCCTTCAATTTTCAATGAATCTACAAAAAGAATTCTCTCTAAATCATCATATAATGAAAGGTCTTTTGGAGATAAATAGTATTTTCTTTTGCTTTCTATGAGGAAATTTTCATCTAAACTATTGCCATTTTCGCAACATAAACTATATTTTAATCTACAAGGTTGAGCACATCTTCCTCTATTTCCACTTCTGCCCCCAATATATGATGATAAAAGACAATGTCCAGAATAAGAATAACATAAAGCTCCATGTAAAAACATTTCAACTTCAATACCCTTTTGGTGAGCATATCTTGTTATTTCTTTAGCTTCTTTAAGTTTTAATTCACGGGGTAATACTATTCTTTTAATTCCCATTTCTTTTGCCCAGTCAACATCCTCAAGATTATGTATATTTAATTGTGTTGATGCATGAATGGGGAGGTTGGGGATTATCTCATGTACAATTTTAATGAGGCCTACATCCTGTATAAGAAGTCCGTCTATGCCAATTTCGTATAATTTAATAATATAGTCTATTACCTCAGGAATTTCCTTTTCCTTAATAAGGATATTGACAGTAACATAAACTTTGACATTGTGAAGATGTGCAAACTTAGCCGCTTTCTCAATCTCCTCCAGACTAAAATTTTCTGCATATTTCCTGGCACCGAATTCTTTACCGCTTAAATAAATGGAGCTTGCACCGTTATATACTGCAAGTTTTAGATGATTCATGTTTCCAACTGGAGCAAGTAATTCTGGTATTTTCATAGTATCCTCATAAATTAATTATATTAATAATATTTTATCTTTATTAAATAATAAATCTATAAGATTTTTAATTTATTAAATGGATATTTTAATCTTTTTTAAAAAACGAGAATTTTTATAAATTTTTAAGAATAACTTGAATTTTATTATTAATTTAACTTAAGAAATAATATTTAGTTCCGGGGGTAAAAACCAATTTTTAATAAATATATCTTAATTTAAATCAATAATCCTATATCAGATATATAAAAAAAGATTTTATTAAAATAATAAAAAATAGAAAAATTTGTATTAAATAAATTTATAATTGAAATGCAAATCTGTATTCTTGGTTTACAATTTTAAATCCAATAAATTCAGCATTTAAGATTTCAGCTATTTTATTTAAATCTTCGGTTTTAATTGCATTACCTATGTTAATGCTTGAGAATATGTTAATTATATTATCATCGGTAATAAGATAATTTAATTGATAGTTCTCTTCTTTATGATAAGGTTTTACAACCTCTAATATTTTTGCTTCAGTATCTTTATCTAAATCAGTCATGATAACACCTCTTATAATTATTGTTACCTATAAAATATTTATACTTTTCTTTTTAGAAAATCCGATTTTCTAATAATTCTTATCTTCTAATCTTCTTCCATCAATGAAATTACCATTATCTAACGGGGACTGAGAAATATTGGAAATGGTTTGCTTAAGGGATTCCCCGTCTGCCTCTCCATTAATGCCTTGGGTATATAATGAAATAATTTGGGATACATATTTCTCACTTGAAAATCTGCAATCAAGTACAATATTTGTAACTCCAATATTTTTTATGGTATCTATCTCATCAATTAAACAAAGACAGTTATTATTGAAGAAGTGACTAAATCGATTGTAGTCAAATCTAATTTTAATTTTAAGTTTACGTCTTTTATCTTCTAATGTCACATAATCTTTATTGTCATTTAGTTCAAGGTTTTTTCCTTCATTTAATTTGGAAAAATCGTCTTTACTTGTCATAAGTTCAAGGTTTCCATGTACAAGTAACTCGAGTGGGAATTCTTTATTTTCCTCCCTTAATGTTAATTCTTTAATCTCATCTTTTGATAATTCATTGGAGATTGTAAGACCGTCAAATCCACTATCAATTAATGTATCAACAGTATAACTATTCCAAATATTGAGATTGTGGTGACCATAAACCTTACAGTCGAATACATCTGCAAGTCCTGGCGCATCACACATTACATTAATGGAAACCCCTTTTCTTTTAAGACTATTGATGATCTTATTGGATTTTTCAATGTCCTTTTCTGAGATAAATGAGGATAAAACCCAAACAAGTTCCACTCCATTAGCTATTTCATATGCTTTTTCCAGTTCTTTTGAAACATTATTGAAGAAATCTTTCGGATCTTTATAGTTGAAGTTAGCGTCATAATAAACCCTAATGATCGGGTGTTTACAAACTTCCCTTAGAAGATTTAAATTATCTACATAAACATTTAAACCAATATATTTGTTATAGTTTTTCTCATAATTAGATTCTGTGGCCTCTAGGAATTTACCCCTGTTTTTATATTCTTTTCCATACTTTTTAATTGATTTTTTAATATCCTTAACCTCATCTTTATTCGGCATATAATAATCAAGTAGAAGCTCGGAACCTTTATCTAGGATTTCTCTTCTGATTTGATTTAATTTACTGGTTGGAATGAATAAATTCTCTTTAATCTCTTCAACAGTTATGTCTTTAATATAAAATGGAGTACCTCCAGTTTTTGACATTTGTTTTATGATCTGCTCCTCATCAATTGGTTTTTTAATAGCATCTTCAAGGGAATACTCTGAGGTATAATCATATTGGACAGAGTCATCTTTAACTTCAAATGCAATCCTTCCACTTATATGTCTGTTTTCATCAATTTTTAAATCTAAAGTCATAGGATAACTTGGTTTGATCTGTTCTTTTGTATATTTCTTAAGTTTATCATGGGCTTCCTTGGAATAACTTAGGTAAACTTCAGTTCCAATGCGAACATCCCTTGTAGTATTCAATTGAATTTCGCTGTCTGTCTGTTTTATTATGTTGTCGATATAGATACCTTTGATCTTTCCCCTATATTTAAATCCTATTCCGTCACCATTCTGAAGTGTAACTGGATGTTGTTTCTTACTTGTATCAATGGTAATAAGTTCTCCATCAATATTGGTAATTACTCCTATATAGATTCCCTGGTGGTATGAACTTTCTCTTCCCATTACATCTCCAGGGGAATCATTTGAAATATATCCGTTTGTGTAATATCTGTTGAATGCTAAATCTAAATCATATTTTAATTCCTTTATGATTTCATCCTCGGTTTTACCATTTATTGTAATTTCTTTATTTATTCCTAGTTTCTCATTTTCTTCATGTTTCCTAATGATATCTAGCATATTACGATATGAATGGACGATTGTACCTACATAATCTGCAGATTTAAGTCTGCCTTCAATTTTTACAGAACAAACACCTGCATCTGAAATTTCCTTAAGATTGCTGTAAGTCGCAAGATCATGTGTTGAGATTAAACAGCCATTACTTATTGTATGGTTATGATATCTAAGTCTATATTGGTTACGGCAAGGTTGAGTACATGCACCTCGATTAGCACTTCTACCATTGTTAAATGAAGATATGTAACATTTTCCACTTAAACAGTAACATAAAGAACCATGACCAAAGACTTCAAGTTCCATAGGTATCTTATCTTCTTTTAATCTTTTTGAAATTCTGGATATTTCGTTAACGCTCATCTCACGAGGTAATATTACACGTGACATGCCCTGTTTATAAGCCCATTTAATACTTTCATAATCTCTAATTGTCATTTGGGTGGATGCGTGAATTTCAAGATTTGGAATGAATTTATGGGCTAGATTTACAATTCCCAAATCCTGTATAATAACAGCATCAACACCAATCCTATAAAGATAGTGAAGATATTTTAAAACAGATATAACCTCTGAGTTATTCATTAATGTATTTACAGTAACATGTACTGTGGCACCATTTAAGTGGGCATATCTAACAGCTTGCTCTAATTCCTCAGAGGTAAAGTTTTCGGCAAATGCTCTTGCCCCATAACGATGTCCGGATAGATAAACTGCATCAGCTCCTGCATTTATGGCAACTACAAATATGTCATATGATCCTGCAGGTGCAAGTAATTCTTTAAGATTCATTTCATATCTCCTTAAAATTAATAAAACGATAATGGTAAATTTTTATAATTTGAAATTAAAAAACATTATATGGTAATTAATTATTTAATTTTTATTTATTTTAAATTTATTAGAATATTTTAAAATTATTTAATTTATAATAGTGATTCTATGTATATTGTATTTGAGGGAATTGATGGTGCAGGTAAAACTACACAAATAAAACTATTAAAGGATTGGTTAGTTAATAATGGTTTTCAGGTAGAAACTGTAGTGGAACCTACGGATAGTGATATCGGTAAACTTATAAGGAAATTGTTACGGGATGAAAATGCCACTTCAGAATATATGCAAAAAACATTGGGTCTGCTTTTTGCAGCAGATAGGACATTGCTTATGAATGATATTGAAAGTTTTCAAAAAGAGGGTAAGGTAGTCATTAGTGATAGATCCTTTTATTCTAGTTTAGTATATCAAGAACCTGCAGATTGGATTGAAGAGATAAATAAATTTGCTAAGATTCCAGATATGGTGATATTGCTTGATTTGGATTTGAAAACCTCGGTATCTAGAACAGAAGGTAAGGATGAATTTGAAAATGAAGAGTTTTTATCCTCTGTTAAAGATAGATATCTGGAACTTGCAGATAAACATGATAATTTTACAGTAATTGATGGAAATAGTGGTCCTAAGATGGTTGCACATAATATTAAAATTAAAGTTGCACCATTACTTGGGATATGTAAAGATTGTATAACTGATTAATTTATTCGGTATTTTCCTCTAAATTAAAATCAATAATTTCTCCATTTTCTTTTACAATTTTGGATATGGAATCTTTGGCCTCTTTTAATTTTTCATCACAAGATTTAACCAATGTCATTGCTTTATTGAACTCTTTTATAGCATCATCAAGTGGTATATCTCCACTTTCTAACCTATTTACAATATCCTCTAATTCTTTAATATTATCTTCAAAACTATTGTCTTCAATGTTTTTTTGTTTATAATAATCTTCTAAGTTATTGTTTTCCATTTTATCCTCTTATATTACTTTGCTATTAATATTTCCATCATTGAATTCTATTTCTATCCTGTCCCCACTTTTAAGATTCTTTGATGATTTAACATATTTTCCATTGTGTTTTACTAATGTATAACCTCTTTTTAATGTATTTAGTGGGTTTAATAATTCTAATTTCTCAAATAATTCAATATATTTATTAAAATTCTTATCTAAAATATAATTTGGATTCTTAATAGGGTAAGCGTTCTTTAACTTATTTAACTGGTTCTCTTTTTTGTTAATAATTGATTCTGATTCAACCTTCAATTTATAACTTATATTTGAGTATTTGTCATATTTTTTATTCACCAAGGAATAGGGGTTTTTTAAAAGATAAGAATTTTTAATTCTATCTATGTCCTGTTCTTTATATTTTATTAAATTGTTAGCACTATGTTCTAATCTGCTTTTTAAATTATCTAGATCCAATTCCTTAAGTTCATATATTTCCTCGGGATTTGTAAATAAACTTTTGGATTTAATATTCTCTAATTCTTTTTGATGATTGTCTATTTTATTTTCAATATTTTTAAAAGCTCTAGAATGTAGGTAATCAATTTTTGACTTAATACTTTCTTTATCCGGTACAACTAATTCTCCTGCAGCAGTCGGTGTAGGGGCTCTTAAATCAGAAACAAAATCGGCTATGGTATAATCCCTTTCATGACCTACTGCACTTACTGTGGGGATGTTACAATAGGAAATTGCCCTTGCAACAATCTCCTCATTAAATGCCCATAAATCTTCAATACTTCCTCCTCCTCTTCCAATAATTAAAGTATCAAGGTCATATTTCTGGCTTTTCCTTATTTGTTTTACTATGTTTCTACCTGCAAGTTCTCCTTGAACCAAAGATGGGAATAATATGATTTCTGTATATGGCCATCTTCTTTTAATGGTGGTAATAATATCTTTAATTGCAGCACCAGTAGGTGAAGTTATAACACCAATTCTTCTTGGAAACCTGGGTATTGGTTTTTTATTATCTTCATCAAATAAACCTTCGGAGGATAATTTTCTCTTTAACTGTTCATATGCTACAAGTAAATCTCCCTTGCCATCAACTTGCATTCTTTTAACATATATCTGGTATTTACCACGTTCAGGATATAAGCTAACTGTCCCTCTGATTAATACCTGCATACCATCTTCAACTTTAAATTTAAGAAAATTAGCATAGGATTTAAACATAACTGCATTAATAGAACTTTTTTTATCCTTTAAAGTGAAGTAACAATGTCCACTTGAGTATTGTTTAAAATTAGAAAGTTCTCCTCTTAAATATACCTCTTTTAAGTCTTGATCTTTATCAAGTAAATTTTTTACATATTTATTTAGTTGGGAGACTGTTATGTATTTATCATCCATGAAAATCAGTTGTATATTAAAAAATAAAAAATAGAAAGATTATTTGGGTCTAGAACCTTCTTCAATCTCTTTAAGTCTTTTTTCAATTTCATCATATAAGAATTTTTGAGCTTTTTCTAACTCTTCTTTGGAACCAATGAGTTTTGGACCATATTCTGATTGTTTTAATTCAACATCGAATTTTTCAAATGCTTCCGCAAGCATTCTTTCTCCAACACCATTTGGAACTCTCATTTCATAATCATCTTCATTCATTTTACCACCTTGTTTAGCTATTAACTAAAATTAAAAAATTCAGGAAATTTAATTTTTTTCCATAAATTCTCTTACTGGTCTTAAAAATTCAATCATATAATTACTAATTCCATTTTTTAAGTCCATTGGATGTAAGTTACCTTCACTATATATTTTGATTAACTCTTCTTTAGTTAATTCAAGGTTTCCACCAAATTTATCTGGTCTTTCGATAAGCAATGTTTCTTGGTAAGGGTATACGAAATGCTCAGCTATTTCAATCATTGGATTGCCTTCAACTTCACCTTTTGGACAGTAACTTTTATTGACCTTATCTTTAATTGTTTCTTCAGAATCATCCACTGCAATAAAATTACCTTTACTTGAAGACATTTTATCTGCTCCATCAAGACCATGTAGTAATGGGGTGTGGATACAGACTGGTGGTTTCAAACCTAATTTTGGTAATTCCTCTCTTGCTAACATTTGAATCTTTCTTTGTTCAAGTCCACCTAAGGCAATATCTGTTTTAAGGGAAACCATATCCGCGGTCTGCATTAATGGATAAATTGTACTTGCTACTTTAGGATTATCATCATCCCTACTTACCATATCCATACTTCTTCTTGCTCTTTTTAATGTAGTTAAAGTAGCTAATCGGTAAACAATATTGGTATATTCAGATTCTGTTTCAAAACTGGATCCTAATATATATTCTGTATCCTCCTTAAGACCTAAAGCTTGGAAACATTTTTTATTATATTCTGCAGTTTTAGCTATTTCCTCAACAGTTCCCTTACCATTTAAGAATGCATGATAATCTGCAAGTAAGATCTTAATTTTAAATCCAATTGATTGTAATTGCTTTAATTTCATTATGGTAATTGCATGTCCTAAATGAATCTTACCGGAAGGTTCATATCCTGTATAAGCTATCGGATTTTCTTTGGATAGTATCTCTTTTAATTCTTCTTCTTCAATTACTTCTACAGTTCCTTCTTTTATTAATTCAATCTTTTCTTCGTTATTCATATCATCACATTATGATTTTTATTTTTTGTAATTATGATTAGTTTAACTTTTTTTAATTTTAAGTAATGGGTAAAATATTTCATCTACCTTGACAACTTCTATTTCATCCCCAATATTAAAAGCTTTATATTCTTCAAGCATATCAATATCATATGCAGAATAATCGTCAGGATTTAATATCTCAAGATTACTTGGGGATTTTGATATTACTGAGGTTTTTTGAATATCCTCCCTCTTTTCAATAACTTTAACATTATCATATTTCGCCCATGAAAATGAGAATTTTTCACAGGTTTTAATATTGGATGCAAGGGTTTTATCTGCATTAATGTCAAAAATTTGGCCTATTTTATCTTCAAATTCAATAATGTCACCTATTTGAAATTTAGGAAGTCTTAAAGATACCCAAATTCTATATAATCTCTTTCCAGTAGATTTGTCTTCTGAGATAAGCCGTGGAGATTCCTTGCTTGTTCCACCAAAATGATTTTTAAGACCATTTAACACTTTCTTACCAGATTTATAGGATCCAATATAATAATCAATACCCTCTTTTAAAACGGCCCTTTCATGAAGATATGCTAATTTGTCTTTTTTAAACTGTTTATTTAAAACGTTATATATTATTTCATCGGCTTTCTGTATTTCTTCTTGTTTAAGTTCTCTTTCATCGGCTCTTAGTTGTATTACTATTTCATAATATCCTGAATTTCTTTTAGAACAAGTAGGACATGTTGAATTTTTGATTTGTACATTAGTATTATAATGTTCCCTTAATTCCCTTCCTTTAAATTCACCTATTGCATCAATGGTACACTCTGCTATTGTTCCTCTCATCTGAACGATTTCAAGATCGATGATTTCATCTTCAATCATATCATCTA
>JBJEIL010000030.1:0-3310 GCA_051876995.1 Methanobrevibacter sp.
TATAATTCTCTTTATCTTTATTATATAAGTCAATAGCTTGCCTATAAACATTAGTAGCTGTTGCAGCATAATCTGCAGAACGTGCTCTACCCTCGATTTTAAATGCATCCACTCCAGATTCCATTAACTCCGGAATATGTTCAATCATTGCCATATCCTTAGGTGAGAAGAAAGTTGTTCTATAGGTATTGTCATATGCCTCACCAATTAAAAATGATTCCTCATCTGTTTTTAAATCACTGCTATTTATAACCTTATCATTATTATCAAAGTCAAAACTCAGTTTCCAATTTTTTCTGCAGGGCTGAAGACAGTCACCACAGTTCGCACTTCTTCCATAAAGACCATAACTTAAAAAACATCTTCCTGAAATCGCCATACACATAGCACCATGGATGAAAACCTCAGTTTCAATAGGTGATTTTTTAGTGATATTTTTAATATCCCTTAGAGATAATTCCCTTGATAAAATAGCTCTTTTAGCACCTAACATTTTTAAAGTCTTTAAGGTATTAAGATTCGTAATGTTCTCCTGAACACTGATATGGGCCTCCATACCATAGTCACATGTAGGTTCTATTAGACCAATATCGGATATTATAAGACCATCAACATCACTATCTGCAAGGACAGGTAATTGCATATTTAAACGCTCAATATCTTTATCCTTCATTATAGTGTTAGTGCAAACATACAATTTAGCATTGTACTCTTTTGCCATTTGTGATACTTTTTTAATCTGGTCAAGTTTAAAATTAGATGCATTAATCCTCATATTAACTCCATCAAGACCAATATAAACAGCGTCTGCACCATTTTTTAATACTGCGCTAAGTGATGTAAAATCCCCTGCAGGAGATAATAACTCTACCATAATATCATCATTAAAACTTTATAAAAAAAATATAAAAAAAATAGTTAATCTAATAGAATGTATAATATGATTCTACTTCCAAATCATCAGGTAAGTAGGTTGGATAATCCTCAGTAATACAACCTAAACATAATTCATCTTTATCAAAACCAATGGCTTCAATTAGAGATGGAATACTAATATAACCTAATGCATCGGCATCCAATTGTAATCTAATTTCCTCAACACTATAGTTAGCTGCTATTAATTCTTCTTTTGATGCCATAGCCACACCATAGAAACAAGGAGCAACTACAGGAGGACAACCTACAAGAAGATAAATCTTATTAGCTCCAGCTTCTTTTAAAATATGAATTAATGAAGCTGAAGTAGTGCCTCTTACAATACTATCATCAATTAAAACAATGTCCTTACCTTCAAGACCTAATTTTAAAGGATTTAATTTTAATTTAACAGCAAGTTCCCTTTCCTCCTGGGAAGGCATAATAAATGTTCTTCCAACATATCTATTCTTTATTAACCCCTCACCATAAGGAATACCTGAAGCACGGGAATAACCTAAAGCAAATGGTATTGCAGAATCCGGAACAGGAACAATTAAATCTGCATCGAATGGAAATTCCTCATATAATTTTTTACCAATATCCAACCTAACATCAAAAACTGATCTACCGTCTATAACACTATCAGGTCTTGCAAAGTATACATATTCGAACATGCATCTTGCATTTTGAGTTTCAGAGGTAATCTCCAAGACATGACTGGAAACCTCACCTTCAACAACAGAAATAACTTCTCCAGGTTCTAAGTCTCTTATAAAATCAGCACTTAATACATCAAATGCAACGGTTTCAGATGCTGCAATAAACATGTCATCTTTTTTAGCAATAGCTAAAGGTTTCATACCCTTAGGGTCACGAACAATGTAAAGTTCATCGTTAATCATTATGACAAGTGAATATGAGCCTATAACCATTTTAGAAATCTCTTCTAAAGCATCAATAATATTGCCTAATTTACGATATTGTTCTTTAATTAGATAACACAATACTTCACTGTCAGTATCAGAGTTAAATTCATAACCTAAATCAACAAGATGGTCTCTTAAGATTTTAGAATTAACAATATCACCATTATGAGCCATAGCAATGTAACCATCTTCAAAATCAGTTACAAAAGGTTGTGAATTTTCAAGTTTAGATTGACCAGTAGTTGAATATCTTACATGACCAATACCAACATATCCACTTAATTTTTGAAGTTCATATGTTTTAAAAACATCTGCAACAAGCCCCATACCACAATAATAATTTAAGCCCTTGATATTATTGTGAGTTGCAATACCTGCAGATTCCTGACCCCTATGCTGTAAAGAATATAAAGCATAATAAATTGGAGCAGATACATCTTTACTTTGATCTTTAGAGTAAATCCCTACAACACCACACTTATCTCTCATTGTATTCCTCATTATATAACATTAGTATATCATTATAAATATTAAAGATATTTTTATTATTTTAACAATATATAAGTTATGATTTTTATAAAAAAAAATCGTTTTAAAAAGATTAAATAAAATAAAATAAAGTTGATTTACCTAATAATAATCGAAAAGAATTATTTAAAAAACAAGGAGAATGATTTTAATTTAAACAGTTGATGCAAAAAAAATATAAAATATTTAAAAAGGAATTTTTCAACTAAAACATGAAATTGGAAAATGTTTCTCCAACATCATGATTATCATCATCCGAATCTTTTCTTTTAGAGTTATAAATTTCAGATTCAAGTTCATCCCTATTGTATTCCACAAATATAAGTGCTGTTCTAACTACTTTTAACCAATCAATTGCCTCATCAATTGAATTAGCTCCTATTAAACCTTGACCGATTATAATATCCTCCGGTTTAAATTTATTTGTAGCTATTATAATTTTATCTTCATCCTCCAAATCTTCATTGAATGTATCATGCCATAGTCGATATAGTGAAAATATTTCCAGAATCTTTTTAGTATGAATATTTGAATATCTTGTTTTAAAATCTGCAAATTCCGATTTTAAAGTATCATTTGTTTTCTGGAGATTAGTAATCTCCAAATTTAAATCCTGATTTTTGGAATCTAATATGGATATTTTATCCTTAAGCTCATGATTCAATTGATCTATATTTTCTTTCTCATTTTCTAAAACAGCATACTTATTTTCAAGAGTATTAATTTCAGATTTTAAATGATTAAAATTAGTAATGTTAAATATGGAGTTTAAACCCACATTAATAATTAAATTACGGATACTCACTTCCAACTCTTCAATAATTAGCTCTTTATCATCATTTACTGGAATTTGTAAAAATTCTATATAATTGTTTTCGGTTTTTAAGTGATTATATAAATTATTATACAATAATTTACCTTCCTCTTCACCCTCATTT
>JBJEIL010000031.1:0-3305 GCA_051876995.1 Methanobrevibacter sp.
AATCCAAAGGAAGAATAATTGTAACAGATAGGGATGATCTTGTAGAGTGCAGCGTACTTTTAAAAGATGCAAAGGAGGGTAGAATTGATAGAATCAATATTCCCACTAACTGTTTAGATGTCCTGGCACAGCACATTTATGGAATGGCGATTGAAAATCCATGGGATATAGACTATGCATATGACATTATAAGAAAAAGTTATTGTTATAATGATTTATCACGTGATGACTATGAAGATGTATTAAGTTATCTTGCAGGAGAATATACGCCACTTGAGGAAAGATATGTTTATCCGAAAATATGGATTGACTATAAAGAAAACACATTTGGAAAACGTGGAAAACTAGCACGTGTGTTATACTCTACAAATATTGGAACCATACCTGACAGATCAGGCGTACTTGTAAAATGTGATGGTGAAGTTGTTGGAAGGATTGAGGACTATTTCCTTGATAGACTAAAACCTGGAGACACATTTGTTTTAGGAGGTACAACCTTCAAATTCAAATATTCAAAAGGAACAGTGGCATATGCTTCACCTGCAGGAGGACCTCCAACCATACCAAGATGGTTTTCCCAACAATTACCCCTATCCTATGATTTGGCATTAGATATTCAGAAATTTAGAGCCAATATGGAAACTAAACTCCAATATAACAAGGGAAAGGAAGATGTTTTAAATTATATACATGAATATTTATATGTTGATGATTTTGCAGCAAATTCTATCTACGAGTATTTTAATGAACAATTCCTATATGGGGAGATTCCTTCCTATAAAAAATTAGTAATTGAGTATTATAAAGGATTTGGAGGAAAGCGATTTGTAGTTTTCCACTCCCTTTTTGGTAGAAAAGTAAATGACGCACTTTCACGTGCAACGGCCTATATTGCAGCAAGAGACTACAATACAAATGTAACAATATCAATTTCAGATAATGGATTTTATTTAAGTGCCGATAAAGGCACTATCGGTGGTCTTGAGTCATTTGAAAAATTGAACACTGAAAACTTTGAAAAAATCTTAATAAAGTCCCTTGATAAAACCGAAACACTGGCACATAGATTTAGAGACTGTGCTGGAAGATCACTTATGACACTAAGACATTATAAGGGAAATAATAAATCAGTTGGTCGCCAGCAAGTAAGAGGGAAGATATTGCTTAAATATGTTCAGGAAATGGACAATAATTTCCCAATATTAAATGAGGCAAGAAGAGAAGTTACAGAGGATTATATGGATATGGAAAATGCTTTAGAAGTGATAAAAGCAATTGAAAACAAAGACATGGAAATTAAAACAATCAACACAGTAATTCCTAGTCCATTTGCATTTAATCTAGTTTCACAAGGTTATTTAGACGTGTTAAATCAAAATGACAAAGCAGAATTTACAAAAAGAATGCATAAAGCTATTTTAAAAGAAATTAAAGAGAAATTAAAAAACGAATATGATTAAATACCGATAAATTCTAAATTAAAGGTGAGATAATGAGATTAGTAATTCAAAGAGTCAAGTCAGCAAGTGTTAAAGTTGATGATGAGGTAATTGGTGAGATTAATAAAGGTTACATGGTTCTTATAGGTATTGGAGAAAAGGACACAGAAAAGGAAGCGGATTATCTTGTAAGAAAATTATTGAGATTAAGGGTCTTTGAAGATGACAATGGTAGAATGAACTTATCCATACAAGATATTGAAGGTGAAGTACTTTTAATTCCAAATTTCACATTATATGGAGATACAAGACATAACAATAGACCGTCGTTTGCAAAAGCCATGAATGGTGAAAAGGCAGAAGAATTATTTAATTATTTTACTAGAAAATGTAGTGAACATATCCATGTTGAAACCGGTGAGTTTGGAGGGTTCATGTACATTAATCTTAGAAATTATGGGCCGGTTACCATCATTATGGAAAAGGAGTTTGATGATTAAGATTTAACTAAACTAAAATATCATAATTTAGAAAATTAATTAAAAATAAACTAAATTAAGGTTTAACTAAATTAAAACATCATAATTTATCAATAAAATAAAAAAAAGATAATTAAAAATTTAATTAAAATAAAAAATTATAATCCAATAGAAAGTTAAAAAAAGATAATTAAAGATTAATAAAAATGTTTATAAATTATCTTTATAGAATTTTTCAATCTTATCAAATGGGATGACATCTAGATTATCATATAAATCTACATGTACAGCACCTGGAATAATATATAATTCTTTATTATCCCCAGATAATTTTTCAAAACAATCCCTACTAAAGTAACAGGAATGTGCATCTTCACCATGTATCATTAAAATTGGACTTTTAATTTCATCCCCAAATCTCAATATTGGAGTGTTGATTAATGATAATGAGGAGGTAACATTCCAACCGTCATTGGAATTTAAGGAACGTTTATGATAACCGCGTTCAGTTTTATAATAATCATGATATTGTTTTACAAAAAGAGGAGCATCTTCAGGTACAGGATCTACAACTCCTCCTGCTCTTTTATAAGTACCATTTTTAAAATCCTCGGTTCTTTGGTTATTTAACCCTTTTTTCATTTCATATCTTCCATTTTCATCAACAGAATCAAAATAACCATAAGCTGTTACCCTAGGCATATCATACATTGTTGAGGTAACCGTAGCTTTAATTCTAGTATCAATAGCTGCTGCGTTAAGGGCCATTCCACCCCAACCACAGATTCCCAAAATTCCAATTCTTTCGGAATCTACATTATCCTGAACAGATAAGAAATCTACAGCTGCTTGGAAATCCTCAGTATTAATATCTATTGATGCTACATTACGCGGATTACCTCCACTTTCTCCGGTAAATGATGGATCAAAGGCAATGGTTAAAAATCCTCTTTCAGCCAATATTTGAGCATATAAACCAGAAGACTGTTCTTTAACAGCACCAAATGGCCCAGATATTGCAATAGCAGCTAATTTTCCATCATAGTCTTTAGGTTCATACAAATCTGCAGCCAAAGTTATGCCAAATCTATTTGTAAATGTGACCTTTTTATGATTAACCTTATCACTTTCCGGAAATACTTTATCCCAATTACTTGTTAATTCTAATTTTTCACTCATAACATCACCACCAATAGGTTTTAAAATAATAAAAAATTTTTAAAAAAAAAATTTACAAACCCAATTAATTCTATATATACATATAAAAATTTTATTCTATATATATTTATTTATTCTTTAAAAATTATGAATATATAAAAATTTGAAATAGAATTTAGAATTATAAAAAATAGCTAAAAACAAATAAGATTTTGAAATATTGAAAAAC
>JBJEIL010000032.1:0-15187 GCA_051876995.1 Methanobrevibacter sp.
CATCGGTTGTACGGTTGTAAACCTTACCATTAAAACCAATACTAATGTGTTTGCCTGCTAAAGCATTACCTTCAGAATCCACTAATTTTACAACAAAGTATCCGCCACGCTCACCTTTATAATAATCAACAGCAGTCTGTTTAAAATCAGATGATATGATTTGACTTGCAATTCTTTCTGGTTTAGGGACCATTACAACATATTTTGAAGAGTTGGTTCCTAAGTAATTATTGTTACCTCCATATATTAAGGTAATATAATTATTTCCTGTTAAATTATTGATTTGAGCATTACCGTTTTCATCAGTAACTAGAACAGTACTAACTGCAGTATTATTAACTAAATAACTAATATCTGCATTACTAACAGGATTACCATTAGCATCAACTAATTTAACAATAACATTAGCTTTACTATCAAAATCAACATTAATTTTAGTTTCCATTGGTGAAACTTCAAATTCAGATTTTCCGTTAGTTGAAGTATAATTATCGTTTCCAATGTAAACTACATTAACATTGTAGGTACCTGCAGAAAGATTACTGATAACCGCTGAACCAACACCATCAATTGTTGTAATATTATATTCAGTGTTGTTAATTGTTAAAGTAATGGTATCATTTAATCCTGTGTTGTTTACTCCAGTTAATGTGACTGTTACAGTCTCATCATTACCGTAACTTATGTCAACCCCTGTAACGGTGATTACTGGTGTAGCTTTTCTTACTGTAAACTCTGCATATTTACTAGTTAACTCGGTATTATTTGATTTTAAACTTGCAATTACAGTATATTTACCTGCTGCAAGATTATTAAGAGTTAAAACACCATTACCATCAGTAACATCAACTTCATATTCATCGCCATTAACAGTTACAGCAATAGGTTGATTTAATGTATTATTGTTTTTATCAGTTAAAGCAATCTTAATTTCAGCATTTTCATTGTAGCTAATATTGTCTACACTAATGCCTAAATTATATTTTTTACTTCCAATATTGGTTGGAGTGTTGTTTGTGTAGGTGTTGTTTTCTTGGTATATTGTTTCGTTTGTGTCGTCGTAGAGTGCTCCTCCAGCGTTGTATGCTGTGTTGTTTATGAAGTTTGTGTTGCTTATTTGTGCTTTTCCTTTGTTGTTTATTATTAGTGCTCCTGCTATGTCTGTTGCGGTGTTGTCTGTGAATGTGCAGTTGTTTATTTTTGTTATTCCGCCGTCTGCTTTAATTGCTCCTCCTTCTTTTGCTGTGTTGTTTGTGAAGTTTGTGTTTGTTATTGTTAGTTCTTTGTGTCTGCTTGTGGATATTGCTGCTCCACTGTTTGCGTTTGTTCCTGGGGATCCTATTCCATTTGCTTTGTTGTTTGCGAAGTTTGAGTTGTTTATTGTTGCTATTGTGTTGTAGTCTAGGAATATTCCGTTTCCGAATAGTGCGGTGTTGTTGGTGAATGTGCAGTTGTTTACATTTAGGTTTCCGTTTGTGGTTGATTTTGGTCCTATGTATATTCCTGCTCCGTAGCATCCGCTGTTATTTGTGAATATTGTGTTGTTTATTGTTGTGGTTCCTCCTAGTGAGCATATTGCTGCGTCTATGAAGTCTCCTTTGCTTCCGTTTCTTGGTACGGGGTTTTTGATGCTGTTTGTTATTTTGGAGTTTGTTACGGTTATTGTTCCGTTGTCGTTGAATATTGCTGCTCCACCGTTGTCTATATTTTTGGATCTTGCGGTTATGTCGTTTCCATCAAAAATAGTATTATTCACATCAATTGATCCTTCATTGTTGAAAACAGCTGCTCCTCTATTGGTTGCAGTGTTATTAATGAAAATACAGTTTTTTAATATTAAAGTTCCACTATTACTTATTGCTCCACCATATTCTCCATTAGCGTTTATAAAGGTTAAACTATCTAAGGTTACAGTTACACCTTTATTTATAGTGAATATTTTAGATGAGTTCTTAGCGTCAATTGTAATGCTAGAGTCTTTAGAGCCTGTAATAGTTAAGTCCTTACCTATAACAATACCAGTATCACTAATGCCTGAATCACTACTACTTGAATAGGTGTAATTCTCATCAAGATTAATATTACCAGTATTATCATTAGTTATTTTATTATTCAAATCACTTAGAGTGTTACTATTATCTCCAGTTAATGGACTTTCATCAGTAGCATTGTTTGAACTTACAATATCTATTGAATTAGATGT
This sequence comes from Methanobrevibacter sp., assembly GCA_051876995.1. Taxonomy (GTDB): domain Archaea; phylum Methanobacteriota; class Methanobacteria; order Methanobacteriales; family Methanobacteriaceae; genus Methanarmilla. The sequence goes on from JBJEIL010000032.1 coordinate 2,204, forward strand.
TACATTATCTGAATCAGCAGCACTGATTGCTCCAATGCATAATAAAAAGATTAGAATAATAGATGATACTATTATTATTTTTTCTTTCTTCAAAAAGATTCCCCCTAATTTTTTTAGGAGTATTTTCAGAATTGCTTTATGAAAAAATTATATGGAATTAAAAAAATAAAAAACCTTTTTTTAAAAATTAAAGTAAAAACTGAAATTCCCCCTTTAACGTACATCAATAAATAATGTACATTTTATAATAGATATCTTAACATATATAATATTTTCTAAAATGATTTGAAGATATCCATGTAAAAATTTAGTAAAAGTAGATAAAATTAATTAAAATAATTAATTTATTATAAATTAGGGATTTTAAAGTAAATTTTCTTGAATAAAATATAATTTAATTCATATAGGATTTTAACCATCTATACAAAAACTATAAAACTTGTATAAAATTAGATTTTATTGATTTGACTTTTTAAGTTTATAAATGTTTTATAATATTTAATGTGCTATTTAATGGTATTTAAGACATTAATTAACCGTAATAGAATTAATATGGAAATAGCTTCTAAATTATTAACTAAGTATAGATTATTGAATTTTTTATAAGTTTAGCTAATTTTAAAAAAAGTAAAAAGTAAAAAATAGAAAATAATTATCTAATTAATTATATATTTTAACAGCCTCATCAGGATTGTCATATAAACCTAAAGCTGCAAGGGCACCAATTTTTCCATGGTCCCCTGTAACTGCAATAAGATCTATACCTAACTCATCTGCTATTTTCTCAGATGTCTCTACATCCATCATACCTGTTTTTGTTTTATGTGCATATTCCCTTAATTTTTCAGGTATCTCAATTCCGGTTTTAACTGCAATTGATGTTTCATTTGATAGTGTGTCTCTTTTAAGAAGTTCAACTATTCTGTTAATAAGTTTATCCTTATCTTCCTCTTTCACTGCAAAGGTTAATGCAATTGAAACACAGTTTTGAGTTTTATGAGGATTTTTAGGGTATAATTGACATATAACATGGTCTAAATATTCAAATCCTTCCTCTTTTAATTCCTCACCAATGTTATGTGCCATGGTCCAAGTTGCACCTTTATCTTTTATATCAGTATCATCTATACCAATAACAATTTTCTCAAGTTTTGGGGTAACTACAACTGCCTTTCCTAGTTTAGAGCCTCCACCTTCTTTTAAAAGTTGGATATACTTTACTCCGTCACCCATACCTCTACACATTGCAGCTCCAACACCTGCACCTGCAAGTCCTGCATGGGTTACTTTAACCTCATCACCATCTACTTGGATTTCCTCAATTCCGGCAGCATTATAACTTGCTTTTAAATCCAGTGGTGATTTACCTATCTTTCCAATAAATACATGTTTGTTTCCATCACGATATGCTTTTTTAATCAATGGACTACTATGTTTATATTGGTTTACTAACCAATGTGATCCTGATATACATGAATGATACTCAACAATTTCAACTGTATCATTATCTACCATTGTTAAAACTTTTTTATATGGTGCTATCCAAGGGTCATCATATCTTTTTTTTAAATCTTCAGGTTTTAATATTTCCATAGAATCATCTAAAAATAAATAATATTTAAAAAAAGCTTTTTTTATATAAATAAATTAAAAGAAAATTTTTCAATTTTCAATAAGATAAATTAAAATTTATTCTTCTTCAAGTTCTTCTAATCTATCTAAAAGTTTAATAGCTGCTTCTACAGCTTTTTTACCGTAATCAATACGTTTATGTGCATCAAGTCTTGTCATACCTGGACCACTAATACCTAATGTTACAGGTTTATCATAATCTAGGGATAAATCAGTTATTTTACGAGCTGCATGTTGGGCTACTATTTGGTCGTGGTCTGTTGCACCTTCAATTACAGAACCTAATGCTACAACAGCATCAATGTCATCCCTTTCAAGTAATTTTTTAATAGGAAGAGCCATATCAAATACTCCAGGTGCAATAAATACTTTAGTAATTTCACTACCTCTTGATTTAGCCTCTTCTTTAGCAAGACCTAACATACTTTGATTAATATCAAAATTAAATTCAGCAACAACTGCTCCAATATTATATTTTCCCATTTTATACTCTCCTTTATTTTTTATAATTTATTATACCTTAAAATATAGATTAAATTTAAAATATTTTATTTAAAATAAACATAATTTAAATCTAAATACCTTTCATTATCTGAAAAATAAAATTTATTTAAACTACTAGTATTACAAAATATGCTACACCACTTAAGGCCATGATTAAAATAATAAATAAAGCTGCCCATTGTATTTTAGTCATATCATTACCTCATAATTTTTAATAAATTAAATTATTCTTAATATATTATTATTTTATATTTTATATATTAATATTTTATATTTTCTTGAAAACCTTAAGTTTTTTTCCATAATATTCTTTTAATCTTTTAGTATTAATCTTTAATACCTATTTGATAATGTTTAAATCCTAACTTTTTAAGTTTTTCATTATTGTATTGGTTTCTTCCATCGAATATAACCGGATTTTTAAGTATTTTCTTGATTACATTAAAATCAGGAGTTCTAAATTCCTTCCATTCTGTTACAAGAATCATTGCATCTGCATCAACTAAAGCATCTTTCTTGTTGTTGAAATATTCAATATTTTTATTATCTTTTAGATATTTCTCTTTAGATTCTTCCATAGCCTTAGGATCATATGCCTGGATTTTAGCCCCTCTTTTAGTTAATTCATTGATTAAGGTTATGGAACTTGCCTCTCTCATATCGTCAGTATTTGGTTTAAATGAAAGGCCCCATACACCAAAGGTTAAACCACTTAAATCCTCTCCAAAGTGGTCTACAACCTTTCTAACCAAGGATAATTTTTGATTGTAGTTAACATCCTCAATTGCTTTTAAAAGTTTAGGATCTAATCCATTTTGTTCTGCAATACTTATTAATCCTTGAACATCTTTTGGGAAACAACTTCCACCGTATCCACATCCTGCATGTAAGAAATGGCTTCCTATTCTTTTATCTGTTCCAATTCCAATGCGGATGTCCTCAATATTCGCTCCGGTTCTCTCACAGATATTCGCCATCTCATTCATAAAGGATATTCTAGATGCAAGCATAGCATTTGCTGCATATTTGGTAAGTTCAGCACTTTTGATATTCATGAATAAAATGTTTTTATTGTTGTCTGTAAATGGTTCATACAATTCTTCCATTATTTGATAACATTCCTCATCCTCATATCCGATTATTATTCTATCTGGGAATAAACAATCATGGACTGCAGAACCCTCTTTTAAAAATTCAGGATTAGATATCATTTTAAAATCGAATTTTTCCCCTCTTTTATCTAATTCCTCATTAATAATACTTTTAACCTCATCAGATGTTCCTACAGGGACAGTTGATTTAATAACGACATAACAGTCATGGTTCATATATTGTCCTATTTCTGATGCTACATTATAAACATAGGTTAAGTCACAACTACCGTCCTCACTCATCGGTGTTCCAACTGCAATATAGTATATATCGGATTTTTCTAGTGAAGTTTTGGTATCGGTTGTAAATGTAATATTTCCTTTGTTTTGATTATCAATAACCATATCTGAAAGTTGTGGTTCGTAAATAGGTATAATTCCTTTTTTAAGATTATTAATAATTTTTTTATTGACATCTACACAATAAACTTGATTTCCCATTTCTGCAAAGCATGTTCCTGTAACAAGCCCTACATATCCTGTTCCGATAACTGTTAATCTCATTTTTAAAACCTATTTTAATTTAATTAATCATTTTATTAAATGATTGTAATTTATGCAATTGTTTTGTAATATATAATCATTATATATAATATTTCATATTTATCATTTAAAATAAATAAACTTTATACATTAATATAATATTTAATATTATAATTAACTTTTATAAGATTAATTGAAGTAGATATAATTTAAAAATATATGGTTAATAAGTTGGCACTGTTTTGTTAATATAAATTTAAATATTCATCTAAGGCATCTTTATAATTTCTTAGTTCTTCAAATCCGTTATTTTTCCATTTATCATGAGATAATACTGAATAATGTGGTCTTGGAGCAGGAGCTGCAAACTCCTCACTTGTAACAGGTATGACATTAATATTGATTTCTTTCTTTTTAAATATTAGTTTTGCAAATTCATACCAGGTAGTGCTTCCACTATTTGTTAGATGATATATTCCATATTTATTTGATTTAATTAACTCATATATTCCTTTAGATAAATCTTTTGTAAATGTTGGTGAACCTTTTTGATCATTTACAACTGTTAAAGTATTATGGGTTTTTGCAAGTTCTAGCATTTTTTCTATAAAGTTAGGACCATTTTTTCCATATAGCCAAGCAGTTCTTATAATAAAATATTTATCTAGGATATTCTCAACATTTTCTTCACCTTTAAGCTTGGATTTTCCATATATGCTTATAGGTCCTAATTCATCATCCTCTATAAGTGGTCTATTGTTATTTCCTTTAAATACATAATCTGTACTAATATGTGCCAATGTTGCATCATTTTCTCTACAAGCCAGGGCTAAGTTTTCAGGTCCCTCAGCATTTAACTTATATGCCAAATCCTTATTGGTTTCACACCCGTCTACATCTGTCATAGCAGCACAATTAATTACTATTTCTGGTTTATATTCTTTTATTTTTTCCATTACCTGGTTTTTATCAGTAATATCTAAAGATTCATGGTTTGTTACAATTAAATCTTCACCTTTAAGTACTTCCCTTAAATCAGTACCTAACATTCCGTCTCCACCAGTAATTAAAATTTTCATATTAGCACCATTTACAGTATTATTAAAGTTTATTCAAAAATATATTTATCTTACTTAATATATAATTAATAATATTATAATTAAATGGTTTTTTTAATAACTAATTTTATTTTTATTTAGTTTTACTTAGAAGTGATATGATGAAAGTTTGTGTAGTAGGTCAAGGATATATCGGACTTCCAACAGCAGCATTATTTGCAAAGAATAACTGTGACGTTTTGGGAGTGGATGTTAATAAAGAGATTATTAAAGACTTGAAAGATGGAATTGTTCACATTGAGGAACCAGGCATAAGTGAAAGTATTAACAATGCTTTAACTGAAGGCCGATATCATGTATCTCTAAAGCCTGATAAGGCAGATGTGTTTATTATTACTGTACCTACTCCATATGTTGTTGAAGATTTAAGCTGTGATTTAAGTTATGTTATAAGTGCTTGTAAATCTATTCTTGACTATCTGGAAAAGGGTAATACAGTTATAGTTGAATCAACTATTGCTCCAGGATCTACAAACGATATAATCAAACCAATATTCGAGGATGCTGGATTTACTATTGGGAAAGATCTATATCTGGCACATTGTCCTGAGAGAGTACTTCCAGGTCAAATTATGTATGAACTTGTAAACAATAATAGGATTATCGGTGGAGTAACTGAGGCCTGTACTGAAAAAGCTGCAGAGGCTTACGGGATATTTGTAAAAGGTAAATTGTTAAAAACAGAGGCTATAACTGCAGAATTATCCAAATGTATGGAAAACACATATCGTGATGTTAATATTGCACTTGCAAATGAACTTACTAAAATCTGTGAGAAGATTGGAGCAAATGCACTTGATGTGATTAAACTTGCAAACCAACATCCTAGGGTCAATATTCATAATCCAGGTCCAGGTGTAGGTGGACATTGTCTTGCAATAGATCCATACTTCATATATTCTAAAGCACCTGATACTGCTAAAATCATTAAACTTGCAAGGGATACCAATAATAGTATGCCACAGTTTACAGTAGATAATACTAAAAAGATTATTCAAAATTATACTGACGAATATACTCCTAAAATCGCAATTCTTGGAGTTTCATACAAGGGCAATACCGGGGATACCAGAGAGAGTCCTGCATTTGAAATCATATCAAAACTTCAAAAGGAAGGTTATAAAATAGGAGTCCATGATCCCCATGTTGAAAATGAAAGTTATTTATCACTTGATGATGCCTTGGACGGTGCTTCACTTGCATTGATACTTGCAGATCACAATGAATTTAAAGATTTGGATTATAATCTATTTATTGATAAGATGGAAAATCCGATTATATTTGATACTAAAGATATTATTAAATATGTTCCAGACGAGATAACTCTCTTTAATTTTGGAAATCTTTATAAAATTTAGATTTACACATCATTTTTTAGTAATTAAGATTTGATGCTTTATTTTAGAATGTAAATTTATTATTTTTTTAATTTTATGGCTAATTTCTATAAATTCTACTTTTTTTTGTTTTTTTTAATAATTATGATTAATAATTCTTTAGATTTTTTTAGATATTTTTAAACTATATTTATAAAAACAAATAAATTAAATATTAATAATATAATAAAAAATTAAATATTTTATTGACTTATATTTTTAAAATCAATTTATGGAGAAAAAAATTATGTCTATGACAATGTCTGAAAAGATATTAGCTAAGGCTTCAGGTAAAGATAAGGTTGAAGCTGGAGAAATTGTTATGGCTAATATTGATATCGCTATGATTCATGATTTAACAGGTCCTCTTGCTGTAGAAGGATTTGAAGAAATCGGTACTGGAAAGGTATGGGATAAGGATAAAGTTGTTATTCCATTCGACCATCAGGTACCTGCTGATTCAATTACAGCTGCTAACAATCATATATTTATGAGAAAATTTGCAAAAGAACAGAACATTACTAATTTTTATGATGTAAATCAAGGTGTATGTCACCAGGTACTTCCTGAAATGGGACATATTCGTCCAGGTGAGGTTGTAGTAGGTTGTGACTCACATACTTGTACCCATGGTGCATTAGGCGCATTTGCAACTGGTATTGGATCCACTGATATGTCTATGGTTCTTTCAACAGGTAAATTATGGTTTAAAGTTCCTGAGACTATTAGATTTAATATTACTGGAGATTTAAAAGAAAACACCTCTGCAAAAGATGTTATATTACACATTATTGGTAAGATGAGAGCAGACGGTGCTACTTATAAAGCATGTGAATTTGTTGGAGATACAATTGGAAATATGGGCATATCTGATAGAATGGTATTTTCAAACATGACCGTTGAAATGGGTGGAAAAGTAGGTTTATGTGAAGCTGATGAAAAAACCAAGGAATACCTAAAAGGTAGAACAGATAAACCATATGAAATATTTAGAACCGATAAGGATGCAAACTATGAAACTGTAGATATAGATGTATCTGATTTAGATCCACAGATCGTTTGTCCAAATCATGTTGATAATGTTAAAGACGCAAGTGAAGTTTCAAAACATGTGGATCAGGTATTCTTAGGTTCATGTACCAATGGAAGAATTGAGGATATGAGGGATGCAGCAGAAATCCTAAAAGGGAATAAGATTGCAAAAGGTACAAGAATGCTTGTGATTCCCGCTTCCCGTGAAGTTTATTCTAAATGTTTAGATGAAGGTTTAATAAAAATATTCGTTGATGCTGGTGCACTTGTTACAAATCCATGTTGTGGTCCATGTTTAGGTGGACATGTAGGTCTTATTGGACCTGGTGAGGTAAGTCTTTCAACATCAAACAGAAACTTTAAAGGAAGACAAGGTAGTCCTGATGGTGAGGTATATTTATCATCTGCAAAGGTTGCAGCTGCTTCAGCTATTAAGGGAGAAATTTCTTTACCTGATAATTAAGGAGATAATAATATGGAAGGAAAAGTATGGAAATTTGGAAATGATGTTGATACTGATGTTATTTTACCTGGAAGATATCTAATATATACTGATGAGGAAACATTGTCCAAACATTGTATGGAAGGATTAGATCCTGATTTTAGTAAAAAAGCTCAAAAAGGAGATTTTATTGTTGGGGGAACTAACTTTGGATGCGGTTCATCTAGAGAACATGCACCTATTGCAATGAAAGGTTTAGGTATTGGTGCTGTAATTGCAGAATCCTTTGCAAGAATCTTCTATAGAAATGCTACTAATATTGGAATTCCACTTATTGAAGCTCCTGGAATTGCTGATAAGGTAAAAGATGGAGATATAATAGATGTTGACATGGAAAAGGGAGTAATTAAAACCTCATCAGGTGAAGAGGTTAAATTCAAGAAATTACCTCCATTTATGTTAAATATCCTAAATAGTGGCGGATTAATTCCTTGGTTAAAGAATAATATTGATGATATTTAAATATCATTAAATTAAACTTTTAATTAACAATATGATTAATTAAAGCTGTTTTATAAATAAAAAAGAAATATTTTTATTTTAAACTATTTTTTATTTTTTTTTTAATATTTTGTAAACTTAGGTTGGATAACATGTCTGATTTTAATCAAGGGATATCTATAATTGTTCCTACTTATAAAGGAGAAAGATACATTCTAAAATTATTGGATTCATTAAAGAATCAAACCTTAGATAAAGGTCTTTTTGATGCATTATTTATCATAAATGGTGAAAGAGACAATTCTGAGACTATTATTAAAAAATTTAAAAGTGAGAATCCTGATTTAAATATTAAAATAATGGAATCTCAAAAAGGAGTGTCCAATGCTAGAAATTTAGCCCTTGATACTATTAATAGGGAATACTGTATTTTTATCGATGTTGATGATTATATATCCTATAATTATCTTGAGGAATTATATGAACATCGTAAATCAAATAGAATAGTTCTTGGTAATTTTTTTAATGTGGATTTGGATGGTAATCTATCTAAAACCTATTTCAGTGACACCTTACTTGAAAACAATGGATTGTTCCATTTATATGACTTTGATGTAAATCCCTTATTGATTACAACAAATAAACTTGTTCCTACTATTTATGCTAATAAGGTTAGGTTTAATCCTAATCTATATAATGGAGTGGATCTGGACTATTTCTTTAAACTATATTCCAAATTCGATTTTGAATTCTATATAGTAGACAATGAAAGGGAGGCCATTTATTATAGGGTCCTTGTTCCAGGTTCTATATCTAGGCAGGACATGTCATTTCAGTTCAATGTTGTAGATAGATTGAAAGTAATGAAATCCCTTGATAATACCTATAGAAAATCTGGAGACAAAGAGAAGATCTTTAAACTTCTAGATTTTATTGTTAATGTGGGGCAGAAGAATTTCATGGTTAGATATATTAAAAAACATCCTGAGGATTATTTTAAAGTCTTATATGAAATAGAGTCATATCATATTGAAAACTTTGACTATTTGAGATTTTTCAAGTCTCTAGATTCTTTAGATGTTAATACTCGGGATAATATAAAAGATATTAACAATTATATTTATAATCTTTATAAAAAAGAGAATACATTTAAAAAAGAAAATCAAAAGCTAAAAAAGGAGTTAAGTTTTAAGAATAATCTCTTAAAAACAAGACCCTATAGACTTGCAGCTTTTTTAAGAAAGATGGCCATGAGATTAAGAGGTAAATAGTAGATTGAGATTGTCTCTTGATTAGTATTTAATAAAATTTCATAATTGTTAAAAGTATCATTGATGATATAAATCCTATCATCATTGTTATTACTAATAATTGACTGTTTTTTTCATTTTTATTACTTTCTTTAAGTCCAAATATCATTGGTCCTAATACTAAAAGCGGAATAAAGTATCTTCCAAAGACACCTTCAATCTTTGACATTCCCACATTACACCAAGTTAGATATTGGATGAGGTATGTGCCTATAAAAATCAAGAGTCCAATAAAGAAAACTCCTATTCTTGATTTTTTATCTAATTTAATCTCCTGGGGATATAAGAAAGATAAAATTACATAAAAGATTAGAAATATTACAACTAGAAATGTAGATGTATATGGTGGTAAATTACCAAATGAGAAATATCCGCTAATTACGTTTGTAAGATTATCTGGTGTAAACAGTAGATAAAGTGAGTTTAACGGATGGTGTGCCATATATGTTAATTGACCTAATACATTCACATTGTTTTTTATGAAATAGGTGCCTCTCCATGAATTTAACAGGTGTTTAGTTGCATATAATCTGGTCCATAATAGATTAATTAAGATTACACCTATAAATCCAATAATCCTTGAATATTCTACTTTTTTGTCCTTGAAATTGTCTTTTGGAACTAAAAATATTAGAAGCAGTAATCCCATATAGGTTACCTTTGTAAATCCACCAATAAGAGAGATAACTAAAAATGCGATTATGTTTTTATAGTCTAGGGTATTTTTCTCGGCTTTGTACATGTATAGGAAATATGCTATTGTAAGGATTGCAAAACTATTTACAGTTGCATCAATACTTAATGATGCAGCTTGATAAATTGTAAGTGGAAGTGTTGCAGTAATAAATAGTGGAATCTTAAATATTGGCGCTTTTTTAATAGCGTATGAACATACAAAAGCAAACATTAAAAGATTAGCTATTCTTCCAAACCATAGCATCCATATATTATTCAGATTTAATCCCTTTGCAATATCTATTCCGATTGCCTGTGGGATATATCCATAAAACGGATTCTGACAAAATGCAGAGGAAACATAGGCTGTTGTGTAATTTATAGATAGATCATCCCAATTGGTATTAAATATGGTATTTCCGGTATTTTTATAAAGTGGGCTCATTGAGGCAATCGTTTCATATCCCTTAGCTTCATATCCACTCTTGTTTGAATTAGGTATGTCTACATAGTTTGGAAATAGTTGGCCTTCTGAGGTTATCTCAGATCTCCAGAAATGTTCTGTCTCATCACATACTGTTACAATAGGTGTAATGAATACGCAGCATAATCCGAAAATCAATATAACTATGAAGGCTATTTTATATAGGGGAAGATTCCTTTTAGATATAAAAACTAGAATAAAAGATCCAAGTATAAACAAAAGTATTAATGAAATTGATGTAAGCTTAATATTAAAATTAGTTGTCCTCATCTGATATTCTAGAAATGATAATAAAAATATTAAATATATTGTAAAAAACCATTTAAGGTTTTTAATCTCCATTTTTAATCCACTTAAATCATTAGTATCAAACATTAAATCCCTTTACAATTCCATTAAAAAATCTAATTATTTTTATCTAATTAAATATTTATTTATAAATTATTTAAATTAAATTATCTATTATTCATTGTTTTATAATTTTTTAGTTAAATTTATAAAGATATTAAAATAATCAGATATTAACTTCTTATCTTAAACTATTTATATATAAACATCGAATTTTAGTAAATTTAATTTAGTAGTTAATAATGCTATTAAAACAATAATCTGATTAAAAATTCATAAAAAAGTTAGAAATAATATCTTAAAAATATTGCAAAGACTGTTAAGGCAACAAATCCTATTGTTATGGTGTACAGTAACAGTTTCATATTATTTTTAGGACTTTCATTATTTCTATTAATGTTTAAAACCATTGGCGCAAATGCAATTAATGGCATAAGATATCTTGCTTGCATACCTACTACTTTATGGCTTCCAACAGGAGACCAGGTTATATATTCAATGGTAATTGTACCAAACAATATTATTGCTCCAATAATACATAGTCCTACTCTGCTTTTATTCTTAATCTTTTCTTTTTGGGGATATTCTATACAGAATATAATAAATAGAATCAAGTATAATAGTATAAATGTTTTTGCAAAGTATTTATATCCTCCTGAGTAGAATAATGTCCACACTATATGTTTATACATATTAATACTAGTTATTGCAGATAGATATGTACTAAAATTGTGTATTATGAAATTTATCTGGCTTTGAGCATTAATATGATGGGTTAGTCCATATTTGAATCTCCAAGACTGAAGATTAGCAATATTTGCATAGAACTTTGTCCATATTAGAATAATGGTTGTTGTTATAATAAATCCTATTGAACCTTCTAATTGTGTTTTTTTATCTTTAAATTTGGATTTTGGAACTAAAAATATTAATAGAGCTAAGGCTAATAGTGTAACTTTTACAAGACCAGTTAATACTGACAATACAGTAAAGATTCCAACATGCTTTAAAGTTAAGGTGTTGTCTTCCTGTTTATACATATATAAGAAATAGGCTATTGTTAAAAGACTTAAGCCATTTACCATTGCATCGATACTCATTGAGGATGCCTGAAAGATGGATAAAGGTAGTGTTGATGTTACAAAAAGTGCAGATTTATATATGGGAGCTTTTTTAATGGCATATGAAGCAAGCATCCCATAAACTAATAGATTGCAAAGTCTTCCTAACCATATCATCCATATATTATTTAGATTTAATCCTTTTGCAATGTCTATTCCAATTGCCTGTGGTATATATCCATAGAAGGGGTTCTGGGCAAATACTGAATTAACATAACTTGGAGTATAATCTATTTTTTGATCATCCCAATTTGTTTGAAAAACTGTTTTTCTTGATAAAATACTTGTATAATTCATCTGTACTTTAGGTCCAATCTGAGAAATTGATCTAATTGATTTATAGTCCTTATGGGTATAGTTATTACCTGGACTATAAACATACTGAGGTATAAATTCTCCTCTAGATGTTAATTCCCCTCTGCAGATGTGTTCATTTTCATCTGGAGCTCCGATTATCGGTGATAGGAATAGACAGGATATACCAAAAACGATTATTATAAGAAGGGCAACCTTATGTATAGGTAGATTTCTGTGACTTATAATTAAAAGTAGAATACAGCCAAGTATTAAAAAGAATATTAATTCGGCTACTACAGTTCTAAATCCTAAATTATTATCACATACAAATGTGATTAAGAATAGAAAATATATAAAAAAGAACCATTTCAAATTTACGATGTCCTTTTTTAAACCATCAAAAGTAAACTCATTATTCATACATATTAACCCAGTTTTTATTATTACTTTCTTTAATCTTATATATATAATATATATCAAAAAATCTTTTATATTTATAAAATAAAACTA
>JBJEIL010000033.1:0-3236 GCA_051876995.1 Methanobrevibacter sp.
TAGTTTATAATGGTGATGGAACCTATGATCCTGTAAATACAACCACAACATTAGATATTAGCTCAGGAATAAAATATTCAATTATTTTTGATTCAGATTATCTAAAGATAACAGAAGGTGACTCTGTAATAGTTAACGGTACTGTTGTAGATCAATATTATGTCCCATCAACTTATTTCAATTCCAATTCAGGTACTGTAAGTTGGACTTTGGCTAATGGTACAAAATATTCAATTTCTAATGCATTCCGTGTTTCTGGCAGTAAATTTACCTTTGATATTAGTGATCTTGGTTTACCAACCCAAGATGAAATTATTAAAGTCTTATTTGATGCTTCTGGTTACTATTCTTACTATAAATGTAATGGTACTTTAAATGTAAATGTATCAATGTTTAAACCTAATGTACCTAGTGATATAGATGTCATTTATGTTGCTAAAAATGGTAATGATAGAACTGGAAACGGTACAGAAGAAAATCCTTTATTAACTGTTCAAACTGCATTATATGCTAATAGGTTACTTGGTGGAGGTAAAACCATCTTTGTTAAAGAAGGTGTTTACAACATATCCATTTATAATATATTCAATGATGTAAATATCATCGGTGAGAAAAATAAAACTATTTTCGCTCAAAATGGTGGAAGCCAAGGAATGTTAATGATAGATCAAGGAACTACTGTTAACCTTACTAACATTACATTTAGAAATGGTTATACTACTCCTACACCTTATTCATTAATTACAGCTAGATATGCAGGAACCGTTGTTAATATTGAAGGCTGTGAATTTTACAATAACTCTGGTCTTAAAGGTGGAGTTCTTGCTGTAACAAGTGGTGCTATTGTAAACATTAATAATTCCACATTCCACAATAACAGTGCAATCCTTATTACTTCCGAAGGGGGAGTATTATGGGTTTATGAAGGAACTGTAAATATTACAAACTCTTACTTCTATAATAATACTGCATGTGATGGGGGAGCTATTAAAATAGGTTATGCCTCTAACGTATATATTGAAAATACTACATTCTTCAACAATACTGCATACAACACTACCATATCCTATGGTGGTGGAGGTGCTATTAATTCAAATAGTAACCTTGATATATACAATTGTACTTTTATAGAAAATTATGCAGATTTAAATGGTGGAGCTATTTATGTTAATAGTGGAAGAACTACTGTTGTAAAATCCCTTTTCTTAAACAATAGAATTGCTGGTGTTGGAGGTAAACAAGGTAGTACATTTGCTTCAGATAGTCGTCAAACAATTAATTTAACTGTTAATTATTCCATAATAATTTCTAATGATACACATAATCCTATATCAATTACAACAGATTATAATGAAAATAATACAGTAAATCTTGAATATAATTATTGGGGAACTAACTCTAAGATATTTTCAACCTCAAATAATGATTATATAAATAGAGTAATTATTAAAGCATACCTTAATGAAACTCCTGCATCTGTAAATTATTTAGAAGATCTAACTATTGAATTTGTTGGATATAATTCTACTGACGGTGAATTTACATTAGATCAAAGTGTGCATGACTATGATTTAAATTTAAGTACTTTAATAGGTAATGTAGATCCTTTAACTGTTACTATTAAAGATAATTCAGCTAATGCCAAATATTATTCAAATCAAACAGGTAATGAAAATGTTACTATGAATAATAATGGAATACGTTATGTTCTTTCATTTGAAGTATTAGGTGAAATTATAAAACAAGATACTCAATTAAATAGTTCTAATGTAGAAATGTATTATTTAGATGGCAGTAAATATGTAGTTAAACTTACAACTACTAATGGTACTCCTGTATCTAATTCAAATATTACAGTTGTATTAAATAATCAAACTTACATCCTTGTAACTGATGAAAAGGGTACAGTAACTATTCCATTAGATTTAATTGATGGAACATATGAAATTACAAGTTCATTTAATGGTGATAGATATTATAATGCAGCAGACAGCATTAAAAATACTATTGTTATTAAACCTATTGATACTAATGTAGTTGTCACTGCCAATAATATTACAAGGGGAGAACCAGCTAGTATTATTGCAACAATTAATAATACCGGATTTAATGGTCCTGTAACATTTACAATTAATGGAACTAATTATTATGCTAATGCCTCAAATGGATATGCAACAATTAATGTTTATAATTTACTTATAGGCACATATGATGTATATGTAAATTATGATAAATGGACAGGATATTTAGGTAATAATTCAGGTACACAATTTACAGTAAATCATAATAAGATCGTAACTTTAACTGTTGAGAATCTTGTAAAATACTTAAATGGAACATCAAAAGTCACAGCAAAATTAGTTGATTCAGATAATAATCCTATTTCAAATGCTAATATTATATTTAATATTGGAAATGTTGAGTTTACTACTTTAACTAATGATGAAGGTATTGCTACCTTTGATGCAATGCTTCCAATCGGAACTTATGATATTACAACTATTTTTGATGGTATGAATGATTCATATGAAACTGCATCTGTAAATTCAACTTTAACTGTCAAATCTACTGTTGAAGCAAATAATATAGTAAAAATGTATAAAAACGGCACTCAATATTATGCATTATACTTAGATGATGAAGGTAATCCATTAGTAAATACTAGTGTAAACATTACAGTTTGTGGAAAAACTTACTTAAAACAAACTAACGATCAAGGAATTGCAAAGTTAAACATTAACCTTTTACCAAGGGATTATACAATTACAACTGTAAACCCTATAACTGGAGAAGAAAAAACTACTATGATTAGTGTTATTTCACCAATTATTGAGAATAAAAATATTGTAATGTACTATAAAAATGGTACTAAATTTTCAGTTAGAGTTTTAGGTAATGATGGAAATGTTGTAGCAGGTGCTGCAGTTAATTTCACTGTATGTGGAAAAACCTATACTAAAATTTCCGATAGTGAGGGTATTGCAAGTTTAAATATTAATTTAGCTCCAAAAACATATACCATTACTACAACTTACGGGGACTATAAAGTTTCTAATAAGATTACAGTACTTCCAAGAATTACTGCTCAAAATCTTAATATGAAATACAAAGATGGTTCTAAGTATGCTGTTAAAGTTGTTGATAATCATGGAAATCCATTAGCAGGTCAAAGAGTGAAAATTACTGTTAGTAAGAAATCATATTATAAAACAACTGATAATAATGGTATGGCTTAT
>JBJEIL010000034.1:0-3223 GCA_051876995.1 Methanobrevibacter sp.
AAACATTATCAAAAGATATGAAAAAAAGGGGCATGAAATTTATAGGACCAACAACAATCCAATCTTACCTACAAGCTATTGGAGTAATTAACGCTCATGATAAAGACTGCTTTAAATATGAAGGACCTTAATTTACCAATAATAGAAACGAATTCATTAAAATTATAAAGATTAGAAAAAAACAGAATTAATAAAGTTAAATTCTAAAAAAAACCACATCAAAGGTTTAAAATTTAGAAATTAATAAAGCCAAATTTAAAGTTATAAAAATTAGAAAAACCAACCAAGAAAGTTAAAGTCAAAAGGATTTAAAATAATAAATAATTAACTAATTAAGGGGAAATTAATATAATAAAGAAAATTATTACAATATTATTAATCTTAACAATATTGTCAATTAGTTTAAATACTATTCAAGCTGTAGATAGCTCCAATTGGAAAACCCAAAGAGTTGGAGATGTGGATTTTAAAATAGCTCCGGAGTTTGACAATGCACAGGCATATAATAATGACATCTTTTATAGAACAAATGTAAGTGATTTTTCACTACGTAAGATGAATGATAGTCTTTTAGAAATAAATTATGCCTCAGACATCTGTTCCGGTAATCTTATTAAAATGGAAAACAAAACACTAGCAGATCATAGTGCAGTGATATTATACGTCAAATCCAATTCTAAAGACAATATGACTGCCATTTACTTTACATCCAGACATTCTATTTACTGTCTTACATTTAATGGAACCAATATAAGTTCAAATGTAAAAGAAGTAATAAAAAATAGTCCAGAATCTACATTAAGCGATAAATCTTTTCATGATCAATTAAATGAGGTTCTAACTAATTATATTGTCTATGAAGGAAAGGATTATAATGAATATGAACAATATTATCTGGATAATTTTTCATATAAAGATTTTAAACAATTAGAAGATGATTATTACAGGGAGGAAAATGATTATTACAATGATAATTATTATAATGACGATAATTATTATCTTAATGACTATTTTTAATCCTTTTTCTATTTATTTAAACAGCTAATTAAAAAATAAAAACAATCATATCAAATAATCAAAAAAAAACAGAACAAGATAACTTAGATATAATTAAAAAAAATAATAAATTAAAAATTTAAATAAAAACCTTTATCAATTTAGTGAATTTAAGACTGGTTCTTGGTGAGATCTTAAATAAAACCTTTAAGTAATCTTTAGTTGAGGCATTAGTTAAATCAATTTGTGAAGCCGCATCAATTAAATTACTAAACTCATCACCGTTTAATGATTGTACCACATCACGTACAACAGTCAATTTAGGAACTAGATTTAAGGTTAGCTGATTGAATCGTTCATAATACTCTTTTAACTTATCTGCTGAATAATCGCCTTGTTTTATAGCGGAAGCCGCAACATTTCCTGCAACCATACCACCATACATTCCAAGCAAGATTCCCCCACCTTCAATCGGATCTATTTGACCTGCAGCATCACCTACAAGCATAATATTATCACCATAGATATTATCCTTAAGTCCTTCAAGAGAATCGGGACCAACATTTAATTCTACAGGTTGGGCATTTTTAGTATATGGACAGTTTTTAACAAAGTTATCCAAACATTCAAGAGCATCTAAATCTTTGATATTGCTTGAAATACCGAGACCTACATTTGCAACCCCATTACCTTTAGTGAAAATCCATGCATATCCTCCCTCGGCATTTTCATCAGCCAAGAATATATGAATTAAATCATCACGAGGTAGCTCAACATTACACATCTCATACTGTGCACAGGATAACATATATTTATTAGAATTGTGTTTATTCAATCCTGCTTTTATACCGATAGTAGACTCAGGTCCATCTGCACCAATTACTATTTTTGCTCTAATTTGGAATTTTTCCCCAAAAGAATCACAGTCCAATATAAAACCGTTGCCTTCACGTTTTAAATCATTGACAAATGTTTTTATCATGATTTCAGCACCGGCACGTGCAGCATCCATGGCCATATATTTATCAAATACCTTTCTCTCCAGTACATATCCACATACAGGCAATAACTTCTCATCAAATTGGATACTATTTCCATCAGGTGAGTGCAACACTCCACCATATATTGTTTGTGCTATCCAACGAGGATTCGGTTCTATACCTAAAAGTTTAAGACCAGGATCATATACACCTTCTGCACAACGTTTAGGAGTTCCAATTTCAGATTTTTTATCAATTAAAATAACTTTTGCTCCTCTAAGTGCAGCATGTTTTGCCGCAATAGATCCTGCAGGTCCTGCTCCTATAATTACTATATCTGCATCTATCATATAATCACGCTATAATATAAAAATTAGTTTAAACATCATATAAAATTTATGTGGATTTATACAATCACATAAAGATATTATAGATTTAAATTAATTATTTTAAAAGATATCTAAACAAAAATGGAATTTTGTATATCTTTGAAAACATTGAAAATATAAAAAATAGGTAAAATAAAAATAAATTTTAAAATTTTATTCATGTACAAGCAATACATCTCTTTTTGCAATAGAAAGAACTTTCTCTGCAACACTACCAATAATAAATTTATGTAGACCTGTCTTTCCTGATGAGGAAATAATAATTAAATCAACACCTTCATCATTAGCAACTTGTTCAATCTTTTCTGCTGGACGACCACAGACAACTCTAATTTTAGAGTTAACACCCATTTTTTCAAGTTGAACTTTCATATGTTCAGCATAAGCCTCTGATTCAGAAATTAAAGATTTATTGATTTCTGCAACATTTTCTTTAGATTGGAATTGAGCAGGTCTAATCTTCATAGCAACAGAAACAATTACAACTTCACCTTCAGGATCTAATACATTTTTTACTTTACATATTTCTTGTTCTGCAAACTCAGAACCGTCAGTTGGTAATAAAACTTTTTTATACATTATAATCACTTAATTTGAAATCCAATTCAAATTTAATCAATATTAACCAAATGTTTTCTATAATATTAGAATAGAACAAAATATAAAATTTTTTATGAAAAAGGGACATTCAATATCCCATTTTATATTTCACACATTTTTCAACTATAAAAATCATATTTTGCCTATTTCCAATATTAATCTAATAAACATATAATACTATATTCTTTTATAAATATATATTTAACTAAATTAAGTAGGTACCATACTAAACAATGAAGATTTAAAAGAAAATATTAA
>JBJEIL010000035.1:0-14623 GCA_051876995.1 Methanobrevibacter sp.
TGGAAGTATTCCAACCACTCCCATTTCGGTACTTAATATTCCAAAAGTACCTAGAACCATGATATATATAATCAAATTATTTTTATCCATATTTCTAACCCTTTTTAATAATGATTAATTAATATAAAATTTATAAAAAAATTATTAATAATTTACATAAATAACTGTTTACAAAGTAAACTTATTTATTATTTTTCATTTTATACTATTTAAAGGTAATAGAAATTTTAAAATTTATTATTAGATTCTATTAAAAAACGATTATTTGTATTATATAATTATAATTATGATTTAATTTTATTATTTAATTAATATTATAATATTTTAGATTATTCGGCTAGAGGATATTTAATATAAAAATTCTAAAATATTCTCCTTGGATTTTATCATGATATTAATTAATATTTATATGAAAAAATTTTGGAATGAAAAAATTGTATTTACTTAGATAACTGTTTACATAGTAAACTTTATATACTACTATTTTCATATAAGAAAGTAGAAAAACGAAAATGTTTTTATTTTTAAAAAATTCGGGATGATAAAATGGAATATGTAAAATTATCAAATGATGTAGAAGTACCACAGTTAGGATTCGGGGTCTTCCAAGTAGCTCCTAATGTAACTAAAGATATAGTAGCAAAAGCAATTGAAGTAGGATACAGACACTTTGATACTGCACAGGCATACTATAATGAGGAAGCTGTAGGTCAGGCAATAAAAGAATCTGGGATTCCAAGGGAGGAATTTTTCATAACTACCAAAATTTGGAATTCAGATCATGGTTATGAAGAGGCTAAAAAAGCATGTGAGGAATCACTTAGAAAATTACAAACTGATTACATTGATCTATACCTTATTCACCAAAACATTGGTGATGTGTTTGCAACATGGAGAGCATTTGAGGAATTGTACAAGGAAGGTAAAGTAAAAGCTATTGGAGTAAGTAATTTCGCAAAAGATAGATTTGTAAATCTTGCATTACATAGTGAGATCACACCTATGGTAAACCAAATCGAGGTAAACCCTTTCTATCAACAGGAGGGTGTTGAAGATTTCTTTGAAAAATATGGTACTAAAGTTGAGGCTTGGGGTCCACTTGCAGAGGGAAGAGATGGAATCTTCCAAGATGAAACCTTAAAGTTTATTGGAGATCAATATGGTAAGTCCGTTGCACAGGTTATCCTAAGATGGTTGATTCAAAGAGGAATTATTGTTTTCCCTAAATCCTCTGCAGAGGGAAGAATGAAAGAGAATATTGATCTATTTGATTTTGAATTATCCAATGAGGATATGGAAAAAATTAAAACATTGGATAAAAATGAACCTATTGCAGATATTACAAGTCCTCAATTTGTTGAAATGATCTCAAACTATTAATTTTAAGGACCATTCTATAAATACATTAAAATCATTAATTTTTTATTTTTCTAAAATTTAAATTTTTTAAATTAAAATAAGTCATGATTATCTTATAATAAGATAATAATTTCCAACCCTTGTATTAGATTACTTGAATTATGTTCATTTAATTTAATACAAGATAATATCCTATTTAATTCTATTTTTAATTGATTCTTTATTTAGTTGTTAATATCTAATTCTAATTTTAAACTTAGTCTAATTTTTAATATTCTAACTTTAATCTAAAATATTATTTATTTGATCAATTTAATTAAAAAATAGTTTTATTGATTTTTTCAATTCAAAACTTTGAATTTAATTCTTGTTTTAACTGGCTTTTGTTGATTTTTTAATTTTTTAAATAATTTTAACTACTCTTAATTCATTTATTATAATTTATTCAATCTTTATTTAAGTTCAGGCTATTTTATTAATTTTTAATTTAATTAATATTTTTTTTTTATCGATGAGATATAATTCTTTAAAATATTATAAAAACTAGTTTTCAATATATTTATATATTTGAATATATAAATCAAATATTAAATTAATAATGGTGATTATATTGGATTTTGAAGAAGTTATAAAAACAAGACGTAGTGTACGTGTATACGAAGATAGGGAAGTTGAAGATGAGAAGATTGAAAAGATTATACGTGCAGGAATGCAGGCTCCTGGAAGTAAATTAAATGCAGAACCATGGGAATTTGTTGTAATTAAAGATAAGGATACATTAGAAAAAATTGGGGAAATTAAACCTAGGGTAAAAAATGCACCTGTTGCAATTGTAGTTCTTGCAAATATTGAAAGGGCTTTTTATAAAACTGTATGGCAACAAGACTGTGGTGCCGCTGCAGAAAATATGTTACTTGAAGCGGTAAATCTAGGGTTAGGTGCACTTTGGAATGGAGTTGCTACCTTTGAAGATGTTGAAGCATCTATAGCTGAAATTGTAGGTGTGGATAATGAAACCGTTAAACCATACTGTATTATCACTGTCGGATATCCTGGAAAAGGTCAAGAAAACAAGTTTATGGATAAATTTGATGAATCTAGAATCCACTATGGGAAATATTAATTTTATTTAATTTCTATTCTTTTTTTTAATGTTTTTAATTGTAATTAGATTTTTAAATTAAAAATTAGGTCTTATTTTATTTTCTAAAATTACTGGGGTTTTGTAAAAAAGTAGATTTTGAATCAATTAGTAAAATAATAGTTTTTAAAAAGTAGATTTTAACTTAATGGGTAGAATAATAGTTTTTAAATTTATTAATATGATAACAGTTTTTAAAAAGTAGATTTTAATAAATTATTAAAAAAATAGTTTTTGAATAAAGAATAGATTTTAATTTATTATAAGAATTTTAAAAAAAGAAGAAATAAAGCTAAAATTAATTTTTAGCTTTCATCACTGTTTTTCCACCCATATAAGGTACTAATACCTCAGGGATTTTAACATTACCATTTTCATCTTGGTAGTTTTCCAATATACAACACATTGTTCTTTCAGTTGCAATGGCAGTACTGTTTAATGTATGTAATACTTGCGCATCACCAGAACCTGCCCTACCGACACGTGTTTTAGTTTTTCTTGCCTGATAATCTTTACAATTAGTACAGGATACAAGTTCCCTGTAGGTTTCAGATCCAGGGAACCATGCTTCAAGATCGTATTTAATGGATGCATTGTCGTTTAATGCAGAGGATACAATTGCTACAATATGGTATGGAAGTTTTAAATCTTTATAAATTTCTTCTGTTGTTTCAAGTAACTCTTTATGTATTCTTTTAGAATCTTCAGGACTACAATAGATATATTGTTCGATTTTTTCGAATTGATGTACTCTAAAGATACCGAGTGTATCCTTTCCATGTGATCCTGCTTCTTTTCTAAAACAAGTTGATAAAGCACAGTATTTTATAGGTAAATCATCTGGTGAGATGATTTCATTTCTATGTAATGCTGCAAGTGTTTGTTCTGCAGTAGCAATTAAGTATAAATCTTCATTTTCTAGTTTGTATAATGTCTCTTCAAATTCACCTAATTCTGAAGTTTCTGCTGCAACTTCACTTTTTACAAAGAAAGGTGTTTGGAGTGGAATATAACCCTTGGATTCTAATTTATCTAAAGCAAATTGAATCAATGCTAAGTTAAGATGTAAGATATCCTTTTTTAGGTAATAAAATCTTGCACCTGATACTTCTGCCGCGGTTTCTAAATCTGCGCCGTCAATTTTATTTATTAAATCCACATGGTTTAATGGTTTAAACTCAAATTCTGGAATATCTCCAACGGTCCTTATAATCTCGTTATCATCCTCGGTATCGGAAATAGGTACATCCTCATCAATAATGTTTCCTACCTTGTATCTGTAATCTTCACGTAGCTGTTTGTATTCCTCATTTTTTGCCGTGATTTCTTTAATTTCAGCTGCCACAGCCTTTGATTCAGCAATCACTTCATCGATTGTTCCGTCCTTTTTTGCTTGTTTGAATGATTTAGATAATTTGTTCTTTTTTTGACGTAATTCATTTAATTTGGTTTCGCCTTCTCTCCATAAATTATCATACTTTATTACATTTTCTACATTAGTAGTATTTCTAAATCTTTTCTTTTCAGATTCAATAATTAAATCCGGATTTTCTCTAAACAACTTTATATCTAACAATGTAATTTCTCCTAAATGTGTTTATAATTTAATTACTTATGATAAGCTTTAAAATAAAATTTTGTAATATCTTATAATATAATTATTATATCTTTTTTATTTATTAATTATTTTCTTTGCTTTGATTCATCATTTTTAAAGAAGGTTTTTTCAGGTTATAAATTTTAAAAAAATATATGCACCGGTTTAAAATCCTTTCCTGTTTAAAAATTTAAATTTATTTTTAACTATGATGATTGTTTCTTAACCAATTTCAATCAAAAACACTCATCAACAATAACATCCAATTGTTTTTTAACTGATTATTCAGAAATACTCTTCAACGATAGAATCCAGTTGTTTTTTAATCATATCAAAGTCTTGATTAAGATCTAAAGTTTTAGCACTAATCCTGTTTCCACTCATTCTATATGTGAAATCAGGCTGTTTTTCCTCATCTGTTTTAGCATATAACAAAATTCCGGAAACCTCATGTTTCTGATTTGACAATTCCTCCTCTTTATTCTTTACATAAGTGAAAATTTGATATAGATTTCCGGAATGAACCGTTTTTATATTATAGTGTTCCTGCATGGAATGTGTGTAATACTTGGCATCTATGATTACCGTTTTATAATCCTTTCTTAAGGTAATGTCCGTCTGCATAATTGGTAAATTGGTGTCTATCTCATTATCTAATTGCCATTTGATCTGGGAAGATTCCGCTTTTATATTTCCATATTCCTTTTTATAATATTCGAGTATGAATTTTTCATATAATCTTGGCATATTGCTTTCATAGAAATCGATAAGTTTTGTTTTACCTTCTGAGTGGTTTTGAAGTAATCCTTTACTTGTAAGATAGCAGATTCCTATAATCATTCTATAGGTTTGATTATTCTTATTATATTGGATATTCCAGTTAACAGTGTTTAAGTCAATTAAACTCACATCTTTAAAATATAAATACAATCTTTTAAGTTTCTTTTTTCTGTTTTTTGAGAGTTTAGCCCTTTTTAAAAGCAAATACATTGTTGATTTTATAATCTGGTTTTTATATGAATCGACTGTAAAGTTATCATAGGAACATACAATCCTTTTATTTCTTAAGCTAGCGATTGATTGGGTAAGCTCTATCTTACCTTTTATGGTAGGCAGTTCATCAGTGTTTTCGATATAATCTCTTTCAAGTCCCCTTTTTATCTGTCTGCTTATACTGATAATAAGAATTTCTGCAAATAATTCATTTATATTATCAAATTCTTCCGTACCTAATTTTTCATATGATTTTTCACTTAATACATGGAATGCATAGCTTAACATATAATAGATGTTTTTAATCGGAATCATTTAATCACATCTTCAATAAATTATATAAGTGCATTTTTTAATCTGTTACTCCATATTTCCACCTTATTTACCTCATCAAACCAATATTCTTTAAGCAGTGGAATTATCTCAAAATTAATTATGAAGTCCAGTTTCTTATCTATCGTTTTCTCATCTAAACTACAGAAATAACTATGTCCAATCTGGAAACCTTCTCCAAGAACCTCATCATTTTTAATTTCATCATTTAATTCTTTAACAAGATTAATAATGTTATTGAATTTAGGATTATTTAAGGACTCCCGGTATCTAATGAAGTTTTCAGAGTCGAATGCCGGTTTTAATGTGTAAAATGCAAATCTTCTTCTAAGCGCATAGTCAATCATTGCAAGACTTCTGTCGGCGGTATTCATTAAACCAATGATATACAGATTCTTAGGGATACTGAATAGTTCTCCATTGTATAATAAACGCACTTTGTTTCCACGTTTATCCTTTTCAATGAGCATGAAAAGCTCACCAAAGATTTTACTGAGATTTCCTCTGTTTATCTCATCAATAATGAAGAAGTAGTCATTCTCCTCATCCTCCTCTGCCTTTTTGCAGAAGTTGTAGAAAACCCCATTTTCAAGGTTAAAACCGTTCTGTGTTGGTCTATATCCCATGATGAAATCCTCGTAGGAATAGCTTTGGTGGAATTGTATAAGCTCTACCCTTTCCTTATCCTTAACACCGATAATGGAATATGCTAATCTTTTGGAGGTGAATGTTTTTCCAACTCCCGGTGCACCTTCAATGATCACATTCATCTTATATCTGATAAGATTGACTAAATTATCATACATCTCCTCACTTATAAATGATTCCTCAAGAAATTCCTCTTTAGTATATATTGGAAGTTTTTCATTGGAAGGTTTCTCTGGTTCAATATCATCTTCAAATAAGTTTTTTATATTATTTAGCATATCCTCATAATCTGTTATCCGTGTTAATGTTTTAGTAGGTAGATGGAAATTAGTTTTTGTGTTTATCTCCTCTTTCCATTCAACTTCAATAAAGTTTGTAAAATGTTCGTCAATACCTTTATCAAAAAAATATTTTCCTTTAACGATTCCATATGCAATTATTTCATGTGATCCCCTTTTTGCAAATACAACATCCCCGATTTTAATCTTGTTTGAAAATTCCCATAAAGCAAGGGCAGCATTAAAAAATTTCCTTTTGCTATTATTTATTTCTTGTAATTTTGATTCTATTGCTTTTTTTGAGGTATACTCTTTTAAATTTCCTACCTCTTCCCATCCTATACCCATTAGGTTTTTGTCACGGAACTTTTTCCATGCAAATGCACCTTGACCTGGAGAGTATAACCAATAATTCCCATCATTATTTATATTTGAATCTCCTATTCCATCTCCAATTTTCCTTTTTTCTTTATATTCCTTTTCTAATTCATCATTTTTCACAGACTCAATATATGAAACATAGATAAGCTCAGGGAAATTTTTAAATTCATAATCCTTATTTTTAATTGTTTCTTTAAAATCATTACAAATCTTCAAATATTCCTCCCCCTTTTGGAGGTGTATCTGATTTGTCAGATGGTTTGATTCTATTAATAGTTTCATCACTTACAAAACCAGGATTGGTTAAATACCATCTAGCACGTGAATTAAGACTAATATATTCATAAGGCCTAATCCAGAATAAACCCATTGTAATATTCCATTTAATATTCACCTGATTTAAAACAGTATTGTAGATTTTTACAAATTCTTTATTTAATTGGGGACTTTTATTCTCAGAATATTTTAGTGCGATTTCAAATAAATCCCACAAATTATCGATATCGTTATCTTCTCTACTTCCTTTAAAGTAGTAAAATGTACTGTTTATGGGATTTAGTTCAGGAACACCTTTAAAATCAGTAGGTAAATCAGCTTTCAATGAAAATGATTCTTTAATTTCCTTTAAAATTTTAATCTTATTCTCGGTTTTTATGTTTTTATTAAAAAGTCCAAAAATGGTGAATGGTCCAATATCTGTAATATCATTGTTTGTTTCAAGTGGAGGTAACTTTAAATTAATGTTATCAAATATTGTGATAATCTTGTTAATTAATTCAGTTCTATTATTTTTATACTCAACTAGTCTATCTGCAAACTCCATGTAAAAGTTTATCCATGTGAATTTTTTCTCTTCTTCCATATTAAACCCATTTTAATTTTTATTTATTGTTTTATCTTATTTTTTTAATTTAAAAAATATTTTTTGATTTTCAATTTAAGCTTAAATAAAATTATTGGAGTAAATTTTAACCTTTTTATAGAACCATGGATTTTCTTAAATTGTATTAAATATTAAGTAATATTTTTTTAATCTAAATTTATATCGCTTAAAAAATTTTTAGATTTTTTATAAAATTTTAATATTATATGCAATAAATTAAAATTTTTTTATAGTTTCTTATATTATAGATTAACTGTTTTACTTAAAAAATTATAACTATTGTTTATTTATTTAAAAACTAATTATAACTGTTATATTTTACAATTACTCAATATTTATTACTTTTTAGCCTATTTTAAGCTTATTTGTAATAAATAGTTTTATATATTAAAATAAAAGTATATAACATTGTAATAATTTAATAAAAATATCGAATAAAGTATTACTAAATATTCTTTTTGATATATAATGTTATTACATTTTTTTAAAAAAAGCGAAATGTTGGTTTGATGAATAATAAAAAATTTTTAATTATATCATTATTATTAGTTTTTCTTGCAATTGGTGGTATATCAGCAACAGACGACCTTGGTGATGTTCAATCCGTTGATAATCATTTAGGTGTTGCTAATGCTGGAGTTGATAACAGTTCAAATATTTTGGCAGACACTAATGAAGATTCTTCTAAATCAATTAATGTAACCGTTAATTACCAATATAAAAGTGATAATGGTAATATAACTCCTTCAATCAATGTAAGTGAAAATGATAATAAAAAGGTAAATATTATTTCTAAAAACTATTCTAAGAATTCAAATTCATATATGGTTAAAATAAATGGCACTGAAGTTTTAAAGAATTTAAATATTTCAGTTTCATCTCCAGGTTATATTAGTCAATGGAAATTAATAACCCTTGATGAGACCAATAATTTAGCTAATGTGGTATTTGATTTGAAAGCTACCAAAAGTTATCAATTGGGAAGAGATGTTACTTACCAAGCAGATAAATTGCTTAACTTTAAGAACGCTGATAAAGTATTGGCTATTACAACTGCAGGTGTTCCAAAATTAGATGGTAAAACTAGTGAAAATGCAATAGATGGAATACTTAATTATGCTAAAAACTATATCTCTTATGGTAGAGGAAATATCTTAATGTTACGTCAAACAGCAACTGATCCAATTGATTTCTGTTTTGTTGTTAAAAAAGGTAAAACTTTAAAAGCAGCAATTTTCTTAAATGGAAGTACTAAATGTTCATATTTAGGTACTATCTCTGAATATATGAATAGGACACAATGGAATAAATTAGTTAAAACAGTTGGTGGAGAAAATGCATTCTCATTTGCAAGTTTAGCAAATGGTTGGTATGATGGAGTTACTTTTGATGTTCTACAAGAAGCAGCTTTCCATGGACATATCTGTGAAGGTACTTTAGGCGGTTATACTATAACTAAAGCATTACTTCAATATTATCCTCCAATTCAAGAAACTGGAGTAGGTAATCAGTCTCCAGGAGACATTACTTCTTATAAAATATTGGGTGTTCCTGGTGATTCTGCAAACGATGCCGTTCTATTCTTCTTAGATGCAACATCTGGAAAACGTTCCTATATTGGTTTTAACACCACTTCTACTGGTGCAAAATCAAACATGATTGCTTTTATCAGATGGAATGATAAAACTAACAATGGAACTATCGTTGTAATGGAATATGATTCTAAAAAGAATAAAGCATTATTTGAGAAGGAAACTGGTATAAAAGGTAATGGTAGTTTAGAACAGTTAAAATACAATACTTGGTGGATTAATGGGATTTATAAAAATCCTGCAAGTTTGGTAAATGTATTGGTTGAAAAAGATAATTTAAGACCGGAACAATATTACTACTTAATCGGTACTGCTGACAATGTCACATTGCCAAATGGTACTGTAATTGAGGCATGCAATTCCCATGGTTTAGATTATAACTATATTAAAGGTTTAAACTTACCTAATGCTACACGTGCAAATAATGTAGGTACCAAAGCTAATTTAACATATTCTGATTTTAAAAATATTGGTAAAGAGGCAGCTACTAAAGCTAAATCCATATTTGAAAAATCATTAAATGTAACAATTTATAAAGACATGCCTAATTTCTTAGTCTTAACCTCCGCAGGTTATGTTTTATTAAATGAACAATCAACTGAAGGTTGTTGGGATGGTCTTTTTGATGTGTTAGGATCTAGATTGTCTAGAACTACATTATTGCCAGTACATAAAGCTACTTGGACTCCATTATGGTTTAATTTTGTTTTAAAACAAAATGATGGTTCTCTTATGAGTCTTTACATGAGATATAACCCTGATGGATCCTGGTATATTGGTGAATATAATGGTAGTCAAGTAAATAATATTAATATGAGTACTTTAAATAATTCCGCATTATCTGCCGCAATAAGCAAAAATGCATATCCTGATGGTAATTATTTCAGTATTCAAAGTTTAACAAATGCTTGGTCTGGAGAGCCTTATTTCGATCAGGTCATGTCATTCTTATTCCATAATCATGCATGTCCAGGTGTTCAACCAGGTTTCTTCATTACTGATTATATCCAAAAGAATTTCAATAAAACTTCCACTCAATATTATACATATATTGCTAATGAACAATATTGTAAGGATGACAGTTTAGAATACATATTAGATGTATCCCCTGGTCTTGGAAACTATCTTGTACAGAAATTAACTACCGATGAGTATAAAGGTGTAGATGATCTTGATGAGGAAGGTATATTAATTATCTGGGATTCAAAAAATAATATTGGTCAAGCAGTATCTCTTAACTTTAAATGGCCTACTTATGACTTAAGTAATTATGCAACTTCAGAGGCTAAAAGAGCTGCTCAAATTCAAGCTTTCATTGATTTATACAAAGGTCAGGAAAATTCTATTGTAAAGACCAATCCTATCGTAAGTCATAGTGACTCAAGATGGATTACTCAAGATCAGTATAACATGTTAACTTCTGGTGGTAATGGAAGTAGTCTTGCTTATTTAAGGAATTTACCGGATTTAAGCAGGAACCAAGTATTGGCTATAGCAAATGCTAATAGGAATAACAATTCTGGAAACATGAATAATAATTCCGCTAATGCTAATCATAATTCCAATGCAAATTATAGAGTAAATGGTGGCAGTGCATCCAATGGTGGTTCATCAGGTACTGGTTCAGGAGTCGATACTTCTTCTGCATCATCCTCTGGTGATAGTTTCAGTGTAGGTTTAGAACCAGTTAGTGCTGCAAGCACTGGAAGTGATTCCAATTCAAAAGCTAGTCCTAAAGCTTATGAAATAAATAAAACCGGTGCTGCTATATCTAACAATGATCCAAACTATCCATTCTACTTGGCAGTAGTATTGGTCATGTTATTAGCTGTATTTGCTGGTGTAATATACTCTAAATCTAGAAATAATAATGAGGAATAAATGTTTTTGAGATTAATATCCTTATTAATCTCATTTTTTTTTTATGAGGTGTTTATTATTACTAATTTGAAAAGGTTTCTTATTTTTTTATCAGTTTTCTGTTTAATTAGTTCTTTGAGTCTAGGTATGGTTTTTGCTCATCCTGGACATGGTCAAGAATATCCTGAGGAGGTTACAACACAAGATGTACAACAAAGTAGTTCTGGATCATCACATTCTAGTCAATCTAGTCAATCTGGCGGTTCTTCCTATTCAAGTGGTTCTGGTTCTTCTTCCAGTGGATCAAGTAGTTCATCAGGTGGCCATTCAGACTCTTCAGGTAGTAGTTCTCAAAATCAAGTATCCTCAGATACAAATGATAATGGAAATAGTGCCTCCTCTAATGATAATTCTAAAAAGTTGAATAAAACTAATAATACTAATGAAAGCAATAATTCTACTGTAAATTCAACAGATAAGAATCAGGATTCTAATTTATTCAATTTATCAAACATTGTAGTTTTGATAATAATCTTTGTAGTGGTATTTTTAATTGTAGTTTTATTATTTAAATATGGTATTTTTAAGTAGGGATAATAAATGCATTTAGCTGATGGTTTAATTCCATTTTCTCAAGCTATTATATATTGGGTAATAGCCTTAATTTTTATTTTTTTATTTGATTATATTTTATTTAAACGTAATAAAGTGAAAGAAAAGAAAATAGTTTTTATTGGAGTGTTAACAGCGGTTACTACAGTAGCTTCGGCTGTAACGGTTCCTACACCTTTCGGGATTTCAATACATTTTTTCATGTTTCCTTTAGATAGTCTATTGTTGGGTCCGGTTAGTGCGTCAATTATTTCTTTCATCGCTTTGTTGTTCCAATCTTTTTTAGGTATTGGTGGATTTACGACATTGGGGGTTAATTTTTTAATAATGGGTTTAACAATAAGTTTTGTTACTTATTACTCTTATAGAATCTTTAGCCTACTAAATGACAAATTTGGAATATTTGCAAGTACATTTATAAGCATAATCTGTGCAACAATCTTTCAGGTTTTCGTTTTAATATTTTCTGGATCCACTAATATTGAAATGTTAGTATCTACATTAGTGCCATTCTACTTGTTAGTTGCTATAATTGAAGGTATTTTAAATATATTTATTTTATATTTAATCGGAAAACTTATGCCGAATATCTTGGGTTTTGAAAAGATTTAATAGAAAATATTAGAGTTTGATAGTTTTAATTAAGGACTTATAATAAATATTTTGGAATTTGGAAGGATTTAATAGAGGATTTATTTCAAATATTTCTGGATTCTGAAAAGATTTGATCTTTTTATATAAATTATAAAAATTGTATATGTGATAAAATGGAGTTTAAGAAGGTATTTTTAGTTAGTTTAATTTTTTTAATATGTTTGTGTGGATTAAGTTCCATAAGTGCTCATGGAGTGGATGTAACTGATGATACAATGATTATTGCAAATGAATCAAATTGTATTCTTGCAAAGGAAATTGTTGATGAGATGAATGTAAATGTTACAGTTTATAAGTTTACATCCTCTGGTGAGGCAGAGCATATTATGGAGCATATGGTGAATAATTCAAATAAAAGGGTTATTGTTTTATCATATCAAGATACTGCTCATGATTTTTTAAATAAACATGGTGATTTGTCTAATAGGTTAATTATTGTAGATGATGTTAATAATCAAACTATTCGTTCTTCTATCAATCAATTATTGTCTGTTAAAACTCAGCCTGAAACCGTCAATTATATTTTGCCATTAATTGGAGGTCTAATTATTGGTTTAATTATTGGTTTAGGTTTAGGTGTTTTAATAATGAAAAGAAAGTATGAAATTTAATTGTTTAGCTTAATTAATTAGATTATTCTTTTTGATTGTTGTTTATTGGCTATTAAACATTATTGATTTTTAATTAACCTTTTAATTTTTTATTTTTTCTTATCTCTAATTATCAAAATTTTAAACTTAGTTTGATTATTGCCTATTTTCAATTAGTTTTTTCTGATTTCATATAAATCCAGTTTGTACATATGAAATAATAATTAAAATATAGAAATATCCATTATAATTCTTTTTGTAAAAATTTTCATAGTTCTTGCTGATTCTATAATCTTAAAAAAAGTAAATAAAAAAAGTATCTTAAATTAAGGATTTAATTTAAGATTATGTTAAATTTTAGGGGATAAAGAAATTCTTTTATCCGAATAGATCTGTCTCATTAAGTTTACCATCAAACCAATGTGCACCTTTGTCTGCAAATTGTTTTACTATGGCTGAAATGATTACGGTACCAATACCTAAACCTATCATATAGATTAATGCAGGGGTATAGGAGGTCCATAGCAATCCTAATGCTGATTCACGTAAAAGTGTAATTGAATGTGTCATTGGTAAATATGGGTATAATGTTCTAAAGAATTGACTCATAATTTCAATTGGATAAATTCCACCAGTTCCTGAGATTTGTAGTACTAAAAGTATTACACTTAATGCTTTACCTACTTGTCCTAATGCTGAGATTAAGGAATAACAAATAAGCATAAATACGGCAGATATCAGGTATGCTGATAGTATGAATATTGGAACATTACTTACCTCAATTCCAAGCATGAAACAGCCTATTAATGTAACGGTTGCCTGAAGAAGTGACATGATGATAAATATTAATAATTTACCAAAGTACATTTCTATTGGAGTGTATTTGGTTCCGGTTGCCTGTCCAGGTTTAAGCATTACAGCGGTAATTACAGCACCTACCCACATGGATAACACTATGTAGAATGGTGCAACCTCTGAACCATAATCTTCAACAGGATATAATTCTTTTTTATCTAATTTAACGGGGGAATAGAAGTAATCTCCTATTTGATCTTCATTGACACCGGTTACATCGGATAATGAACTTGATGCAGATGAAAGTGAACCTGCTGCAGTAAACAATGCACCTGATGCAGAATTTGCAAGTAATTCGGAACCTGCAGCTAAACTAAGAGCCCCATTTGCTAGGGATACTGAACCTCCTGCAACTTGGGAAGCACCATTTGCTAATTCAACTGAACTACCTGCCAATTTGGAGGATCCTTGAGCTAGATTATTGGAGGCACCTGCTAATTCGGAACTGGAGTTTGCAAGTTTTACAGAACCGTCGACAACTCCTTTAACCTGATCAGGTAAGCCTGTGGTATTTACACCAGATAACTGACGAGATCCTTCCTGGACTTTACTTGCACCTGATGATACCTGGCTTGCTCCGCTTTGCACTTGCCCTGCTCCTGATGATACCTGTCCTGCTCCGCTTTGTACCTGGCTTGCTCCGCTTTGTACCTGTCCTACACCAGAGGAAACTTGTCCCGCTCCTGATGACACTTGGCTTGCACCTGAGGATAGTTGTCCCGCTCCGGAGGATAGTTGTCCCGCTCCTGAAGAAAGACTGGACTGTAAGTCTCCTAATTTACCATATGCCGCAACATTAATGAATTCCACAATCTCTCTGTTGACATCATTATACACAGCCTTTGCA
>JBJEIL010000036.1:0-14615 GCA_051876995.1 Methanobrevibacter sp.
CTGCATTTGCAGGTGACGGTACCTTTAATGCTAAGACAATGAACAGCAAGATAACTGTAAGAAAGTAAAATCGGATTATTTTTTAAATAGTCAATTTTTGACTATTTCTTCTATTTTTTTTTAAACTTATTGTCATTTAGTTTATATTTTTTAACCTTGGTTTTTAAAATTTAAACTTAATGTTGGAATCAAGTTAGGGTTCATTTTTTTTTAAGTTAGGATATAAAGCTGGGTATTATAAGTTCTTTTTTTATAAAAATCTTAATGATTTTACCTGTTTTTAAGATATTTGATTTTATATGAATTTTTTTTTAAGGAGAATTTTAAAATTTAAATTTACTATTTTTTAACTAAAACCTATTTTTCTTAAATTAAATCAACTAATTATAGTTAACTTAAAATAATAATTTCTACAAATATTAAAATAATATAATGTTCATCAAAAATTTTTAGATTTAATAATTAGCAGATGAATTATTTTACTTATGGTGATTTAATGAAAAATGGGGCCAAATTAGCTTTAGAAGATGGTACTATTGTAAAAGGTGAATCCTTTGGTTATGAAACAACTAAAGTAGGTGAAGTAGTATTTACCACTGGTATGGTTGGTTATACTGAATCCTTAACCGATCCATCATTTAATGGTCAAATATTGATGTCTACTTATCCTTTAGAAGGTAATTATGGAGTGTCAGAGGAACATTATCAATCTGATAAGATTCAGGCTGAGGGATATGTTGTAAGGGAGGTTTGTAAGAAACCTTCAAGATATACTGCTCAGAAAACCTTAAACGATTTCTTAGAGGAATTTGAGATTCCGGGTATTAGTGGTGTAGATACAAGAGATTTAACCTTAAAAATAAGAAATCATGGTTCTATGAAAGGTGCAATTAGTACTGAGGATATTGAAGATGAAGAACTATTAGAACTTGCTCGAAATCAGAAAAACATCACTGACTTAGATCTTGTACCTGAGGTTTCTACAAGAGAAACCCAAATATATGGACAATACAATAAAACTAATGTAGCAATTATTGATTGTGGTGTTAAAAACAGTATTATTAACAATTTCCTTGATTTGGGAGTTGGTGTAGTACGTGTACCTTATGATATGGATTATAGGGATATTCTAGATTATGATGTGGATGGTTTGATGGTTTCCTGTGGACCGGGAAATCCTGAGAGAATGGGCACTACTGTTGAAAATATTAAAAAACTATCTAATAGGCTTCCTGTTTTCGGAATTTGTATGGGTCAACAGTTAATTGCAAAGTCCTTTGGTGCAAAGACTTTTAAAATGAAATTTGGACATAGGGGAGCTAACCAACCTGTAAAAGACCTTAAAACAGGTAAAGTATTTGTTACTAGTCAAAATCATGGATTTTCCGTAGATGCAGAATCTTTAAAAGATAGTGATTTGGAACTTACTCAGATTAATCTAAATGACGGTACTCCTGAAGGATTTGCTCATAAAGAGTTGCCACTTAAATGTATTCAATATCACCCAGAAGCTTCACCTGGCCCAAATGATACTAGGTCATTATTTGAGGAATTTAAGGAAACTATTGAGAAATATTAGTTTAAATCATTTATTAAGAAGAAATTATTAATTAAGAAAGAAACTATTGGTTTTTTAAATATAGAACTTTTAAAATTATAGATGTCATTTTTTTTAAAAAGAGAGAGGATAAAATGCCTATAAGGAAGGATATTAAAAAAGTACTTATTATTGGTTCAGGTCCTATTCAAATTGGTCAAGCTGCAGAATTTGATTACTCCGGTTCTCAAGCATGTAAATCATTAAGGGAAGAGGGTATTGAAACTGTTTTGGTTAACAGTAATCCTGCAACTATTCAAACCGATATGGATATGGCTGATGTAGTATATACAGAGCCTTTAACTCCAGAAATTGTAGCGAAAATTATTAAAAAAGAGAATGTTGATGGAATACTTCCTACTATGGGAGGTCAAACTGGTCTTAATATTGCAACAGGCCTTGGGGAACTTGGATATTTGGATGATATTGAGGTTCTTGGATCTGATTTGGAGACCATTAAGAATGTGGAAGATAGGGATTTATTCGCATTATTTATGGAAAAACTTAATGAACCTATTCCAAAATGTCATGCTGTAAATTCAATTGAAGAGGCTTTAAAGGCTATTGAGGATATCGGTTATCCTGCTATTGTAAGACCTGCATTTACCCTTGGAGGTACAGGTGGTGGAGTAGCCCATAATGAGGAGGAACTTATTAAAATCACCAGACATGGTTTGGATATGAGTTTTATTAATCAGGTTCTTATAGACGAGTCTGTTATCGGATGGAAAGAATTTGAGTATGAGGTTATGCGTGATGCCAATGACACCTGTATTATTGTATGTAATATGGAAAACATAGATCCGATGGGTATACATACTGGTGAAAGTGTGGTGGTGGCTCCGGCACAGAATCTTGAAGATAGATATGCTCAGAATCTAAGGGATGCATCTATTAAAATCATAAGGGCTTTAGGTATTGAAGGTGGATGTAATATTCAATTTGCAGTAAAACCTGAAACTGGTGAATATAAGGTTATTGAAGTAAATCCGAGAGTAAGTAGAAGTAGTGCTCTTGCATCTAAGGCTACAGGATATCCTATTGCAAAAATATCCTCTAAAATAGCATTAGGATTAACTTTAGATGAGATAAAAAATGATATTACAAAGGAAACACCTGCATCATTTGAACCAACTTTGGATTATGTTGTTGTCAAAATACCAAGATGGCCTTTTGACAAATTTAAAGGAATAAACAGGGAAATTGGTGTTCAAATGAAAGCAACAGGGGAAGTCATGGCTATTGGAAGAACCTTGGAAGAGGCTCTTCAAAAGGCTTTAAGATCCCTTGATTTGGGCTATGACGGATTTGAATACTTTGACTATGATGAATATGCCCTATCACATCCAACCGATGAAAGACTCCTTCAAGTGTACTCCGCTATTAAGGATGGAATGGACATTGAAAAAATCTCAGATTTGACAGATATTGACACATTCTTCTTAGATAAGATTAAAAACATCGTTGATTTTGAAAACGAGGTTAGTTTTGAAAAGCTTCAGGATGAAGACTATTTTAGGCATGCTAAGCAATTAGGATTTACTAATACAAAACTTGCAAAACTTACAGATAAATCTGTAGATGACATATGTAGGCTTCAAGAGGATTTAAAAGTACTTCCTTCCTATAAGATGGTAGATACTTGTGGTGGAGAATTTGAGGCTAAAACACCATATTACTATTCATCCTATGATAGGGGTGATGAACTTAAGCTAAGTGAAGATAAGGATAAAAAAATTGTCATTATTGGTGCAGGACCAATTAGAATTGGTCAGGGTATTGAGTTTGATTATTGCTGTGTACACTCTTCACTTGCTTTAAAACAGCAGGGCATTGAAACAATTCTAATTAATAATAACCCTGAGACTGTAAGTACTGATTATGATATATCTGATAAACTGTTCTTCGAGCCTTTAACCTTTGAAGACGTAATGGGTATCATTGAAAGGGAAGAACCTGATGGTGTAATTGTACAATTCGGTGGTCAAACATCAATTAATCTTGCAGTTCCTCTTGCGAATTCCGGTGTTAAAATATTGGGTACTCCTTATGATAGTATCGATATTGCGGAGGATAGGGAAAGATTCACAAAACTTTTAAACAAGCTTAAAATACATCAAGCACCATTTGGACTTGCCCATTCCTTTGAAAAGGCTAAGGAAGTTGCATCTAAAATTGGTTTCCCAGTTCTTGTAAGACCATCATATGTTATTGGTGGACGTGCAATGGAAATTGTATATGATAACGATGAGCTTGAGGAATATATGCAGGAAGCTGTAAAGGTTTCACCAGAACATCCTATATTGGTAGACAAATTCCTTGAGGATGCTGTAGAACTTGATGTGGATGTTTTATGTGACGGTGAAGATGTATTTATTGCAGGTATTATGGAACATATCGAGGAAGCTGGTGTTCATTCCGGAGATTCAGCATGTATAATTCCTCCTCATACCATACCGAAACATTTACTTGATGAGATTAGGGAAGATACCCGTGCACTTGCATTAGAACTAAATGTTGTAGGTTTAATGAATATTCAATATGCTGTAAAATTAGATACGGAAATGGTGTATATTATTGAGGCAAACCCTCGTGCAAGTAGAACAGTTCCATTTGTAAGTAAAGCAATAGGTGTTCCAATTGCAAAAATAGCAACTTTACTTATGATCGGTTACAAACTTAAGGACTTTAATCTTACAAAACCTATCAAAATAGATCATGTGGCTGTTAAGGAGTCAGTGTTCCCATTCTTAAAACTACCTGAGTCAGATACCATTCTTGGACCTGAGATGAAATCTACAGGTGAGACAATTGGTATTGATGATAACTTTGGTGTTGCATTTTATAAATCACAACTTGCAGCAGGTATGGATCTTCCAAAATCCGGTAAGATATTTATTAGTGTTCGTGATAAGGATAAGAAGAAAATACAGCCTCTCATGGAGAAAGCCCATGATTTAGGATTTGAAATCTGTGCAACTTCAGGTACTGCCGATGCAGTTGAGGGTGTACCTATTGAAAAGGTTAAAAAGGTTTCACAGGGAACACCAAATATTCGTGATGCTATCTTAAATAAGGAAATTGATTTAATTATCAACACATCATATGGTAAGCAAGCTGCACTTGATGGATATATCATCAGACGTCTTGCAATCGAACTTGGAATTCCATATGTAACTACTTTATCCGGTGCAAGGGCTACTTTAAAGGCTATTGAAGCAGCCATAAAAACAGATATTAGTGTTAAATCATTAAACGAATATTCTGGCGGTAACTTCGATATCAACATATAATGTTTTAAACATTTTTAAACTTTTATTTTCTTTTATACCTTTAAACTTTTTCTAAGTTTTTTTTAGGCTTTCTTTTATTTTTTGGGCTTTTTCCGAAATCTTTTTTTGATGGTTTTTTATTGTGGTTTGTTTTGGATTTATTTGAAGTCTTCTTTTAATGATTTTTTATTCTGATTTTTTTTAAGCTTTTTTTTTAAATTTTTATTATGTTGTTTTTTTAAATCTGTTTTTTTATTTTTTGAGCATTTTTGAAATTTTTTCTTTGATTGTTTTTTTTTAAATCTGTTTTTTTATTTTTTGAGCATTTTTGAAATTTTTTCTTTGATTGTTTTTTTAAACCTATTTTCCGAGTTCTTTTAAGATTATTAGATGGTTTTTTAGGATGTTGTTCTTTTATTTTTATTAATTAATCTATAAGGAATAAAATGTTTAATTTTTTAAAAAAGATTTAGATGTAATATTATTAGAATAAGACTGGTTTTAAATTAAAGAGATTATTTTTTTCTTTTAATATAATCAGCTAGTATACATTTAAATTAATGATCTGTTAAATTCTAATTATATGGTCGATAAAATATATATGAATATCCAATAATCTGTGAAAATTTAATTAAAATCCATATATATAAATATCTAATAGGTATGTGAAAATTATTAAAATCCTTAAAAACAGTTTATATAAAAAGATTAGGTAGGGTAGTCCTTTTTTATATTTTGGATACTTAACAGATTATATGAGATAGGACTACCCTTTCTTTATTGATGGAATATCTATTTTTTATTATTTTCTTTTTACTTAATTATGAATAGTTATTAGGACTATATAAAAGTTTCTATTTTTTTATAAAATTTACAATATTTTCTAATCTTTTATAAATTATTATAATTATTTTTATAAATTTTCTAATTGTTCTAATATGATATTTCTTTTTTATGCTTTATTCATTCAAAAATGATTAATCATGGAAATATTCTATTTTTTAAATTAGTTCTGGTAAAAATTACTATTTTAAAAAAAAGTTTATATAAAGATTAATAATCAATTAAGATTTTATTATTTAATAAAATATGAATCAGTATTTAAAAAAATCATGATCTATATTCATTAGCCGTTTCATTGGATTCGACAGGTTTTTAATTAATTTTAATTTTACAATGTATATTCATTAACCATTTCACCGGATTCTGCAAGTTTAATTAATCTTTCAATCCTCTCAAATTCTTTATCACTTAGCACTGGTTCAAGGTTTTCCACATCAATTTTACAATCCTTGATGTGGGAATATAATTTTCCAGAACTTCTCTCTAACATTAGGGGCTGATCTAATTTATAAACCCTAAGTAGCCATAAATAGATATTGTTCTGTGATAACTCCTGAGCAATAAATCTGGTAGTAACTATGCTGAGGTAATTATAGTTTATTAATTTTATAAATGGTATATTTATTATGTCCTTAACCTCTGCATAATATTTGACTTCATATTTCTTATCTTCTCTTGTAGGATATAGATTATCTTTTACAAATCCTTCATGTTTCTGTTTAAAACCATTTAATGTATCTTTTTTATTTGCATAAGTAATTGTAGGATATAATAGGAAATTGTCTTGTTTACTTTTATATTTCTTAAATAGTATGGATTGTTTTCCTTGTCCTAATGCTTCTATAAGAACATTCCACTCATTCATACAATTATTTATGTATCTACTCATATTTTCACGAATCTTTTAAAATTTTTATACGGAAATCTTTATTAAAAATTTTATTACACGTGTTTTGGAGTTGTTTTTTTTTCATTTATGATTTTATAAATTAGACTGTCTTTGGACTTATTAATTCAATTTTTCTTTAAATTATATGAAAATAATTTAAAATATTAAATTTCAAGAATTTAGCATAAAATTTAAAACTAGGATGTTAATAATCTGACAATAACAAATAAACAGATTAATATGACTATTATTAATATTGCGGTTATTAAAGCGGCATTAGTATTATGGTGTGTTTCTTTCATTTTATCATCTTCATTTTTCTATTGTAAGATCTAGGATTTTATTCGCTCAATTGATATAATAATTAAACGGAACATATCATTTCCCAATTGTTTATATTAATCTTCTATTATTTTTTGGGATATGTTGTTCCATATTAAATGCACTTTTTAAAATACACATCATTTATATATTAATCTTTACTACTTATTAAATTTTTTAATTAAATTAGATTTTTATAATTTAATATCTATTGTTTTAATATCTTTATTCTATAAATATTTAGTTTTTTCATATAATTCTTATACAGTTAATATTTTTTCAATTTTAATTGATGTTTTTAAATTAATGTTAATTATTTGTTTTTAATTTTAACATATTAAACTTTATATACAATTTTTTTAAAAAACTGTTTAAAAACTTATTTGTGCTATCTTAAAAACCCTTGAAATGAATATGGAATTTTCCCGTTACTTAAATTATTTCTAATTTGATCTTAAAGAAATGTTTTTATCTGAATAATTTTAAATATACACCTGTTTTATATAATTTTTATTGAGGTGTTTAATTTGATTACTCTATTTTTCTCAGGTACAGGTAATTGTCTATATGTTGCAAAGGAGATAGGCGGGGAAGTTTTAAATATTTCAGAATTATTGTGGTCTGATGAATATAACATTGAGGATGATGTGGTGGGCTTTGTTTTTCCATGTTATTATTATGGAGTTCCTAGAATCGTTGAAAGATTTATGAATGCTATGCAGGTTAAAGCCGATTATGTTTTTGTTATTGTAACTTATGGAACAACAGATGCAGGTACACTTAGTGACTGTGAAAGAATTCTTAAAAAAAGGGGATTAAAAATAGATTACTTTAATGATATTTGTATGGTGGATAATTATCTTCCTGTTTTTGATATAGAGAATGAACTTAAAAAGAAGGATGATTCTGAAATCCAGAAGAAAATTGATGAGGTGGTATCTGATATTTATTCTAAAAAGGTTTATAAACCTAAAATATCTATAATGGATAAAGTATTAACTAAGGCATGCTCTACAAAACGTCATAATGGTGTAGTTGATGATGTGGATAAGATGTTTACAGTTGATGATAATTGTACTGTATGCCGATTATGTGAAACAGTATGTCCTGTAAGAAATATTAGATTAACAGATTCTGAAGATAAAACCTTTAGATTTAACCATAGATGTGAATTTTGCATGGCATGTATTAATGTGTGCCCTCGCTCTGCAATTCATGTTAAATCTGAAAAAAGCAGTAAAAGATATATAAATCCACATATTAAAGTTAAAGAGCTTAAAGTAGATTAAATATCCTTATTTTATCTGTTTCTTTTTCATGTTGAAAAATAGAATTCAATAGGTTGAACTTCTATTTTATCTATTTTTTAAGTTTAACAATGGAATCTCGTAATTTAAACTTTATCTATTTCTAATTATCCATATACTCCTTCAGTCCATTATAAAAGCTTTTTAAAATCTCTTCACTAAATTGCTGTATTAATGTTTCACTATCCTTTGTTTTGATCTTGATGGTGCTTATTTTATCTGGAATAAATTCAATGTCTGTAATGTCTTTATAGTATATCTTCTCTATGCCTTTAGGTTTTGCTGTAAATGTTGATCTCTTCTCGATTAAAATGTTGTCGTCATCAAGAATACATTTACATCTTACATACTCATCTTTCTCTTTTCCTAAAAAGTTTTTTCCAGTCTCTAAAGTATTTCCGTCCATTACATATATCTTATCCTCTTTGGGTGTTTCATCTTCAGAATCTGTTTCCTGACTATCCTCGGATTCTATGTCCTCATTATGCGGCATGTCCTCTCCCCTAAGTTCACTTCTTCTTTCAAATACCTTGTTTTCAGGTGTATTTGTTAATTCAGCCACGAGTTCACAATAACGATTTTCAACTTTATCTGCTGTAAGTATTCCTGAATCTGCTTCCTGTATCATTCTTTTTCTTGCTTCGGCCCAAAGATAAGTATCTTTAGTGAAAGTAGATATGATGTCCATAGGCTCTCCACTACATCTAATTTTACCTAGATAATCGTTAATCTTGTCTGTTGTTGCTTTTAATTCAGGATTCTGATTTCCTCCAAATAATCCCATATTGCTCACCACTATTTTTTTTATTTATTATATGTTCTAATTTAGATTATAAAGATTTTTATAAAATGGTAATTTATTTATATAAAAAGGTTAAAAATTAATAAAAAAATAGTTTGATAAAGAAATCAGATTGTTTAATTAATTTTTATATAAAAGATAGGATATATTTAATTATGGGGTTAAATTATGGAATCAATGTATTTGGTAAAGGCAGGTTTTCAAACTAGATTTTTTAAAGATTTTGAAGATGGTAATTTCATAGGATTGCCTTCTGAATTTAAGGATTTGTCTAATGTAAATTCAAAGGAAGAATTAAGGGAATTAGCAAAAGAAGTTTATCCTGAATTGGATGAAAGAAACAGACGTAATATAACTAATATTATTGGCAAACTATTATTTGATTTTAATATTGATGATTATGTTATAACCTATGATGAGATGGAAAGGCAATATTTGATTGGAAATATTGTATCTGACTATAAATATGTGGGGGATATTGACACTCCCCATACAAGGGATATGAAATGGATTGGTAAGATAAACAGGGATGACTTACATGGTCATGTTAAGAAGAACTTGGAGGATAGTCATGATGTCTTTAAAATCTCTGCTGAGTATGCAAGTGAGGTATTGGATGAACTTGCAGAGAATCCTGCTTAATTTTCTCTTTTTATTTGTTTTTACTTCTTCTCTTGTTTAATTTTTATCTAGTACTTTTTTTAAGTTTTTTATCATTGTTTTTTGATTATTTTATGGTTATTGTTTGTTTATTTGTTTTTTGAGGTTTTTTGGTTCTTCTTGTTTTTTTATTATTTTTTTTAGTTATTGTTCTTTGTTGTTTTTTGTGTACTGTTTTTTTATTTGATAGTTGCTTCTTTGTTTATTGTTTTCCTATTTTTTGGGTTCTTGCTTATTTTAGGTCTAAATCATTATTTTATTAATGGTTTTTTTTTAGAT
Source organism: Methanobrevibacter sp. (assembly GCA_051876995.1). GTDB lineage: Archaea > Methanobacteriota > Methanobacteria > Methanobacteriales > Methanobacteriaceae > Methanarmilla. The sequence goes on from JBJEIL010000036.1 coordinate 9,971, forward strand.
TATAATAATTCATTTAAATCTAATATATTTTCAACTATAAGATGTATTCTAAAATTATCCTTATCCTCTTCAAGTCTAAGCTCTTTGATATTGTTGTCGGTATTTTTAATCTCATCTATTAGTATGTAAAACTGATCTTTACTACATGTTCCATTGATTAGATAATTATCATCTTTCTTTTTAAGATTTAATCCATTGTCTTTCTCTTGCATGTCTTGATTTGGACTGTTGATGGTTTCTTCTATATCCTTATCTAAATTACTTAACTCTTTTATGCCTTCCTCATAGTAGTTTTCAAATCTAGCATTTTCTTTAAAGAAGTTGTAGATTAGATCATGGGCATTGAATTTATAGCTTTCATCTTCAATATTAAATTTAAGTATGTTATTTTCAACGAGTGTGTCTAATTTGCTTTGAAGGATCATTCCCTTTCCGAATTTGGAATCAATTGAATCCTTATTAAACTCATTGTTAAGGGATTCAAATTTAAGTAAATCAATTAAATATCTTGTTGCACGTACCTTTCTGTGGCAGTCCTTACAGTATTCATTATATCCGTCTTTGGATTTTCTATTTTTGCTAAACTTGGATAAATCTAAGTTTTTATTACATAGTCTACATCTTTTAGTTGGGGTCTTTTCAACATTGGTCCCATTGAGTGTAAAATCTCCTTCACCATATCTGTCAATAAAGGCTTTAAGTGTATCCTTGCTTTTTAGCTGATATTCGTCAGTGCTATTGTCATGTTCTATTAAATCAAAATCTTCAAGATTCCATATGATGCCTTTAAGCTCAATAGGTTTGAGATTTAAATCTTCTGTTTTAAATTTATCTTCTATGGATATTGAATCTAATAGTTTAATAAGACTTTTAATGGTATTATACCTTTTTTTACAGGTTTTACATTTGTCGTCTTTTGAGGATTCTGGTAATTTGTCTCCACAGACTCTACACCTTTTGGAATTATCCCTATTTCTTGATGTTAGAACGTCCTTTGAGGAGATTGTTTTTCTCTTATCATGTGTATTGGTTTTTCTGGTTTTTATGTCTCTATTTTTACTGGAGATTAGAACGTCCTTTGAGGAGATTGTTTTTTTCCTGGATTTTTTTCTTTTATTGACGTATTTTAGAGGTTTTTTAACCTTTGTGTGAGGTGTTGGTCTTTTCACATTATCGATTACAACATGATGTTCATTCTTTATCTCATTTCCTAATTTATCAATTTCAATAGTCGGGGTTTCTGTTTTTTTAACCTTGCCTTTGTAGTTTTCCTTTTCAATAAGTATGTTGTTGATTATGTAATTGTTATAAGCTTTAAAGTCAGATTTCGGATTGCTTAGAATGTAGTTGTTCTTTATCTTAATGGATAATTGGTATTTTATAAAAAGGTTTAGTATGTAACTTACAAATTCCGGATCTATGAACCTTTCCCTTAGGTCATTTACATTAAAAGAGTTTCCATATTCCTTCCTTATTTGCATATAGGCTGAGATTGCGATGATCTTATTAATGCAGCTTATACACTTGTCCATGTGATTTTTTCTAAGTTCCAAAACATAGCTATTTTCATAGATATTATCTAGTTTTGTATCCTCGCCACAGATAATGCATTTCTCCTGTGGCTCTGGTCTTTTAGCTATTTCTGATTCAATGTCTGCTTTAATGTTAAGTCTGTTTTTCTGATTTAAATCAGAATCTATGGATTCTATCTCCTCACATACCCTGTTTATATTTTCTATAAATTCATCGCCATCAATGGGGCCTATATAATAGAACTCTTCATTGTTATATTCTATCTTATCAAGTGAGGTGACCGTTTTTATATTTTTTCCTATGGGATGTATCTTAAAGTAGTTGGGATTAATCAATATGGAGGTTTTTCCATTTTCTTTTATGAATAATCCGCTTGAATCCTTATTATAATCTCCATTTTTGTCAAATTCAAGGATTAGGATTGGTTTAATTCCTTTAAAGCTGTTTTTTCCATAGTTATAGCCAAAGAAATATATAAAATTCTCTGAGTCTATAATTCTACTAAACCACATTCTTCTTTTTTTAGAGTAATTTAGGAATTTCGTTTTTATTTTAGGATTATTCTTATCATAAATTGGTTTTTTAAGACTTATGATTTTGCTAAACTCTGATGCTAATTTAGAATAAAGATTATTGTTTGCTCTATTTGTTGAATCAATTTCCTCAAAGTTTAATGTCATAATATCACAGGGTCATTTTTCATGGAGTTTAATCTATTAAATAATTATATATATTTTATTATAGTATAGATATTCTTATATTTGTATAAAAATTTTCTAGGATTTTTGACTATGGATATGGTAAGTAAAAGTGAAGGTAAATTCTATATTTTTAAGTTTGATGAGAAATATTTAAATGATATTAATGATGGTAAAACATTATTCTCACATAAAAAGAGAGGTATTTTTCATAAAATAGAGGCCAATGATAATATTTTGCTTCTTTCAAAATATGATAACAAACTATCTTTTTTGGCTTATACTCAGGTTAGCGAGGTATTTGAGGATAATAATGAGGAGAATCTTAATCCTAGAAAGTTGAAACTTAAAGGAATTAAATATTTTACATATCCTATTATATTAAAGGATATTGCAGATAAATTGGATTTTGTAAGTAATCCTGATAAGCCTTCAAGTTCCATTCAGGAGTATAAAGAAATCTCAATAAAGGATTTCAAATGTATTTATAATCAGTCTCCACATATAAATAATTTACCTTATTATTTAAATAGGATAGATTTTAATCTTAAGGAATTTATCTTAGATAGTATGAAATCATTATATGGTTTTCTAAAACAGTATAATGGAGGAAGAAATCAAATTGAGATTAAAACATTTATAAAACTATTAAAGAATTTGCTATCTAATTATAACATTAATTTGCCTTATAATGAGCTTAAGGATTTTTATGCTCATAATGTATGGCAATTGAATTTTAAACATAATCCATCAAGGGATCCTAATAAGTTTGTATGTCTCTATGATTCTAATGGAGATAAACATAATTTCAGTTATATTAGTCTTATATCTCTATAATGGGGATAAACATATCCAGATAAGACATGATCTTATAAAGATATGATATTTTTTCATTATATTGGTAATTTCAATATAGTTTGTATTTTTAATTACATGCCATAATAAGATAAATATGGATTTTGGTAATTTCAATATAGTTTGTATTTTTAATTACATGCCATAATAAGATAAATATGGATTTTAGCTATTAGTTTCTGATAGTAATAATTTAAATTTTTAATAATATCTAATTTCAAATAATAAATTAAGATTAATAGGTTTTAATAATATAAGACCTTAATATATTTACTTTTTTCATTTAAAAATTATAATGAGTTTGAGGATATATGGATAAAGAAGATATGATTAATGCATTAAAAAATGGTAATGTACCTAAAGATGGTGCAAGGGAATTATGTATTGGTCGAGATAAGGAAATAGAAGAATTTGAATATATTCTTGAAAGGGTTAAAGAGGGTAAATCTGTAGTGAAATTTATTGATGGTGAATTTGGTGCAGGTAAATCATTCTTTCTAAAAGTTATTGAAGAGATGGCATATCAGGATAATTTTGTAATTTCTAAGGTAACTTTAAGTAACTCTGTTCCATTTAATAAAATCGATATTGTATATAAGAATATTGTCCAATCATTAACATGTAAAACAGGAACTAGTTTAAGACATATCATTGATAGATGGTACACGGATATTAGGGTAATGGCTTTAGAGGAGACAACAGATCCTGTAGAAGAGGAGGACATAGTACGTCAAACCATTCAGGATGATTTAAGACAAACACGTGAACACTCTAATTCATTTGCAGTGGCTATTGAAAACTATTGTAAATTTCTAGATGAAGGTGATGAGGAAACTGCTAACTATGCTCAGGCATGGCTTCAAGGTGATTCAAATATTCCATCTAAATTTAAAAGGAAATTTGGGGTTAAAGGTGATGTTACAAAAGAAAATACCTTTAATTTTATAGAGGCACTATCTGTTTTTGTAAAATCTGTAGGATATTCTGGTCTTGTGATTCTTATTGATGAGGCAGAATATATTATGAACTTGATAAGAACTAATATGAGGGATACCGCATATAACTATATGAGGGATATCTTTGATTTATCCAGTAGCAATGAGTTTGAAAATATTTTATTTGTATTTGCAGGAACTCCAAGGTTATTTGATGATACTAAAAAGGGTATACCTTCCTATGAGGCATTGAATGATAGAATCGAAGATAAGGTTGACAGTGAATATAGGGATTTGAGAAAACCTATCATTGTACTTCAGGGATTTACCGATGATGAACTTGTGGATATTAGTAAAAACATAATATCATTACATGAGGATGTTTATGATTGGAATGGTCGGGAATTGGTGTATCCTGTTTTAGACGATATTGTGGACCATTATCAGCAAAACGCATCTTTAACTGGAGGTAGAGTTACTCCAAGGTTATTTGTAAGATCAATTATAGCTATTTTGGATATAATTCAACAAAATCCAGATGATTTCACATCATCTGGGGATATTTTAAATATATTTGACGAGAAACAGTCTGAATTTATTGACTATGACTTTGATGATGACTGG
>JBJEIL010000037.1:0-14564 GCA_051876995.1 Methanobrevibacter sp.
AAATGTATTTATCTTGCAGAAAGAATATGTGGTATTTGTTCCTATGAACATACTCAATCATTTGCAGAGGTTTTAGAGCATATGGCGGGAGTTTATGCGCCCCCAAGGGCTCAATTCTTAAGGGTCATTACTAATGAATTGGATAGAATTCAGTCCCATTATTTGGCAAATTCCACATTCTTTAAATGTTTAGACCATGAATTATTGTTCATGAAGGTATTGGAACTTAGGGAATATGCCATGGACTCTATTGAATTATTAACAGGTAATAGGGTTAATATGGGTTGGAATGTTCTTGGTGGAGTAAGAATGGATGCTAATGAAGAACATTTCAATGCCATACTTGAAAATCTTAAGGTCATTGAAGAAAACCATGACAGAATTGTGGAACTATTCTCTGAAGGTTCTGTTTTAGCTCTAAGGACTAAGGGTGTAGGAGAGATGACCAGGGAAGAGGCATTAAAAGGTCGTGCAGTAGGTCCTATTGGTAGAGCGTCAGGTCTTAAACATGATTGTAGAGAATTCCATCCCACCTATAGGGATCATTTGGATTTCTCCCCTATTTGGAGAAAAGAAGGGGATAACTATGCCCGTGTCATGAATAGGTTTGATGAAATACCTCAATCAATTGATTTAATTAAACAAGCTATTGACAATATGCCTAATGGTGATATTAGAGTACCTGTTGAAGTTAATACAGGTTATAGTGAATGGATAAATGAGGCCCCTCGTGGTGAAGTAAAGTATATGTGTGAGACAAACGGTAATTTAATAAAACATATTTCAATACGTACTCCAAGTATTACAAATATAGATTCATGTGCTAAATACATGTTAACTAATGTTCCAACTGTTGCGGATGCAGTAGCTACATATGCATCATGTGATCCTTGTATTGCATGTGCTGAACGTGTTCAAGTTTTAAATAGAGACACTAATGAAAAAATCGTAAAAGATATGTTTTAGATTCAATTAAAAGATGATGGTTTATGAGTTCTTTAATTTGGTATGTATATGAATTTGCAAGAAAAACCTGGATCAATCGTTTTACTGATGCAAAATCTCATAAAGAATCAGTTGAAAAACCTTCTAGATTTAGAGATTTTCCAGTTGTTATTAAGGAAAATTGTATTGGATGCGGTTCTTGTATTGCAAGTTGTCCCTCTCCAACGGCAATTAAACTTGTAAGGGATGAAACAACTGAAGAAGCAGAGGGTTTAGTCTATCCTGTAATTAATGAGGGTGGCTGTATTAGATGTGGTTTCTGTGCTGAGGTTTGCCCGTCTAATCCGAAAACTCTAGAATGTGGAGAAAATCATTTAATTAAAGAAGATTTCAATATCATTCCATCTAAACGTAGATATATTGTTGATGATTATTTATGTATTAAATGTAATTCATGTATTAAGGCATGTCCCGTAGATGCGGTTTCAGTTGTTGACGGACATGTAAAAGTAAATCAATTAAAATGTATTGCCTGTGGAGAATGTGTTAAAGCTTGTAAAGTTAAAGGTGCAATGAAAGGAATATTTATTGATAACTTACAAGATCAAAGAAAACTAATTAAGTTAGTTGTTGATAGTCTGGAAAAATATATTGAAGCTCAACAGGAAGATTTAGAAAAACTGGCTCCAGAATCATTATTACAATTAAAATTCCCAATATCAAATATCTGGGATGATGCATTAAAGATTATTCCAGATACTGAAATCGCACATGAAATAATTGAAAATGCAGTTGACAGATTAAAGATTAGGGTTATTACATGGAATAGTGAAAAATGCAAGAAATGTCAAATGTGTGTTAAGGAATGTCCAATCGGTGCAATTAGTTTTGATAAAGAGAGGGATACTATTGTGAGAGATCATGATAAATGTTGTAGATGTAGTATTTGTTTCCAGACTTGTCCATTTGCGGTGATTAAATTATTCCTTGCTAAATTTGTACTTGACTCTGATGATGAGGGGAATGAATATGCATTTATCACTGTTACTCCTTCTCAATTAGATCATGATTTTATAAAAGGTGAGCATAATGCAAGCTAGAGAAGATTATGAACGTTTCGGAAAACCTATACGTGAAGTGGAAGTTCAATGGGATATTGATGATAATAAATGTGCTCATTGTGTTGAAAAACCATGTTTAAAATCATGTCCGGTTGAGGCTATTTATTTAGATCCTAATGGTAATATTAGGTTACATGATTCATGTTTTGGCTGTGTATTATGTAGAAATGCATGTCCTTATGATGCCATTACAATGACCACAAAGATTGCCGAACCAATTAAGGAAAATGTTCCAAATATTAATAAGGCATTATGTCGAGCATGTGGAGCATGTGTAGCTAATTGTAAAACAGGGGCTATCCACCTACATTCAGAGGGTTCCGAAACTTTCAGTGAGATAGATGAAGACAAATGTATGAGGTGTGGATATTGTTATAGGGTATGTCCTACAGATGCAATTAAATATGGTGAAATATTGCCAAGAACTGTTAAAGGTGGAAAGGCAATTGTTGTAAACCATAAGAAATGTATTGGCTGTTTAACCTGTGTAAGGGTATGTCCGTCTAAAGGTTCCATTATTATTAGCAAAACATTAAAGCTACCATACATTAATCCAGGATACTGTGCAAGATGTGAGGAATGTATGCATGCATGTCCTTCCACGGCAATTAAATTCTCTTCACGTAAAAGAGCATATGCTCGGTATAGTAAGATTAGAACCTCCGATACCATATCAGAAATTGTAGACAAGGATGTCTCAGTGTTGTCTCATAATATTTCAAGAATCGACAGGATTTTATCTGATTTATCACTTCAATTTTCAAAACATTTGGATGAGGTAACCGCAGAGGACGTAAAACCTGATGATATCATTGAATCCGAGAATTTATTTGAACTTAAATTTAACGCATCAGAGGTAATTACTAAAAAATTTGAGGATATCACTGGTTCAAACTTTAAAATAACAGAATTGAATAATCTAATTGATTCATTCCCACCGAAAAGAAGAATATTTGTAGATGAGTTTAGATGTATTGGCTGTGGGGAATGTATGAATGTATGTCCTGTAGATGATGCATTGTGGTTAGATACTCCGGCACCGGTACATGTTACAGATTCATGTGTTTTCTGTGGTAAGTGTGTTGAAGCTTGCAGATTTGATGTTATTACGATTTATGAGGAATCATTCGAATCTAAAGGCGATACAATCTATTATATATCTACAGAGATTCAAAAACCTAGGGAAGGTAAACTAACATTATCCAATATTAAATGTTTATCTTGCGGTGTATGTGTGAATAACTGTCCTACAAATGCACTTAAAATGGTAAATGATAGGGTTGAATATATCGAGGATAATTGTATTTATTGTAGGGAATGTGAATGTCTATGTCCTGTAAATGCAATTGACATTGACATTATTAAGGATTGTCAAAAGCCCGACGGTGAATATACTGATTTAAATAATAGTGAAATGGCGGATTCTGATAATGTTGATACTCAGGCTACAGATTCAGACGATGGTGTGGATTCTGTAAACAATAAAGCAGGCTCTGATAGTGCGGATTCTGATGATGATAATAATCAACTTACAGATTCTTAAAACCAATATCGTTTCATCTTAAATTTTATTTTATTAATTTTTATCATTTTTTTTAAATATTTTAGATTAGGAGGATTAATTTGAGTAAGAAAGTTTATGTAACAGACTGTGAGGGTCCCTTAACTATTAATGATAATGCTTATGAGGCATGTTCTCATTTTATTCAGGACGGTGGTAAACTTTATAAGATTTTAAGTAGTTATGATGATTACTTGGTTGAAGTGGAAAAGAGGGAAGGTTATCATGTTGGTGGAACCTTAGCATATATCACTCCATTCTTTAAAGCTGAAGACATCACTAATCAGGATTTAATTGATTATGCAAAGGAAACCTTAAAAACTGTTAATGGTGTTGAGAATTCATTTTTCATTGCAGAAGAATTCATTGACTCCTATATTGTAAGTACAAGTTATGGTCAATATATTAGGGCATTATGTGATAAAATGGATTTTCCATATGAAAATACTTATCATACTGAGGTTGATTTAGATTCAATGCCCATTACAGAAGAAGAAAAGGTCAAAGTTGAAGAATTCAGATGTAAAATCCTTGAGTGTAATCTAATGCAAGACTATAGAAATAATCTAGATTCAGAGGATCTTAAAAAGGAGGGAGATTTACTTGATGATATCTTTTTTAATCAATTTAAAAACATGAGTTTTGCAGAAGACATGTTCAATATTAATCCTGTTGGAGGTATTGAGAAAGAAAAAGCTCTAAAGGATATTATTGAAAAAAATGATATTGATCCTAAAAATGTGATTTATGCAGGAGATAGTATTACAGATTTAGAACCTCTCCAATATGTAAGGTCACATGGAGGTTTAGCAGTTGCATTTAATGGAAATAAATATGCAATAAATGCGGCCGAAGTTGCAATTATATCTGAGGATGCAATTCCATTTACAGTAATTCTCGATTTATTCTATAGAATAGGTAAATATTATACAATGGGATTTATAGACCAATATGAATTTTTACCAGAAGGTATGTATGAAGGATTCAGAATTAGCCACCGTTTCTTAGATTACTTTAAGGAACATTTCGATGGTAAAGAATATCCTATTATTGCTAAAATTACCGATGAAAATAGAGATGAGTTAGCTGAGAAAAGTATTGAAATGAGAGCTAAGTTACGTGGTAAGGATATTGCATCAATTATGTAAGTTAAGTTTATAATAAGCGTTTGCTTATTTTATAATATTATTAAATTCGTGATTCAAATGACAGATTATAGTTTAGTTGAAGATACATTCTTTGAAAGTTTCAGAGGAAAATATATACGAGCATTAATTACTGCTGAAGATGAACAAACCGCAAAGGAAGCAGCATATGATTCTACTGCAACACCAAGTTCAGTTATTGGAAGAATTGAAGGTGGAGTTGAAGGACCTGTATCCTCTAATTTTACTCCTGACGGAAGACCTGGATATATGGCTCAATATTGGTTTGGTCTTGATGATTTAAAAAAATACGAATTAGAACTATCCTATAGGATCAGACAGGATATTTTGGTAAAGCCATTTACCTCAATGTTTTCAGCAACTGAAAACCCTGACGGTTATATTGGCATGATGGAACAGGTAGGTCATTGTGGTGACGGTTATGAATGGGAAGAAAATATCTATGGTAGAGATATGATTCATGTCCCTATTGCCGTTCCTGACTTTTTAATTGATAAGGAAATGGGATATGGTAATGGTATTATGGGTGCTAACTTCTGGTATATGTGTAGCACTAAAGAGGCAGTACTTGAGGCAGGAAGAAACATTGTTGATGCAATCCTAAATGTTCCTGGAGCATGTGCACCGTTTGGTGTTTGCTCAGCTGCAAGTAAACCTGAAACTAATTTCCCACAAATCGGACCTTCTACAAATCATCCATATTGTCCTTCACTTAAAGAAAGATTAGGTGATGAAAGTAAAGTACCTGATGGCGTAAATTATATTCCTGAAATTGTTATAGATGCTGTAAATGAGGAGTCTATGAGAAAAGCCGTAAAGGCAGCAATTGACAGTATTTTGGATATTGATGGAATTGTTAAAATCTCTGCAGGTAACTTCGGTGGAAAACTTGGAGAGGATACCTTTTATTTACATGATATTTTAGGTATTTAAATTGGTATAAATAAAATTAAAATCATTATCCGGATTTATAAATGATAAACAGGTTAAAACATTTTAAATCATTTATAATTCTTTATTTATATTGGTTTAAGATTAATTATAACTAGATTATTTAGGTGTTTAGATGGAAATTGTTGATGATATCCAATATGATGTTATTGGATTTGGTGCATTGAATGTGGATAAATTATTTACAGTTGATGAGATTGCATGTCATGATGAAGAAAGATCTATTATATCAGAGGAAGAAAGTCCTGGCGGTTCTGCAGCCAATACAATAATCGGTCTTGCAAATTTAGGTCTCACAACCTCATATATAGGTAAAATTGCAGATGATGCAGAAGGGGAATTACTTGAATATAATCTAGCAGAACATGGAGTATACTTAAATAATCTAATATATTCTGATACTGGTGTATCAGGTAAGGTTTTAGGTTTTGTAGATCAGAATGGTGAAAGGGCATTATATGTTGACACTGGCGTTAATGAAACAATTAAACTAGATGAGATTAACCCTATCGAACTTGCACGTGGTCATATTATACATTATACCTCAATGTTTGGTGAAACTTTCCAAACTCAAAAGGATTTAATCTCAAGACTTCCAGAATCCATGATTTTAAGTTTTGATCCAGGTCTGATATATGCAAAACTTGGTGTGGAGGAACTTAAGGTAATTTTAGATAGAACTGATATCTTACTTATAAATGAAAACGAGATGTTTATTCTATATGAAGATTATTATAGAAAAAGGGACAATGTTCCTAAAGATGAGAAGTTAAGTTTTAGGGATTTAGCTATTAAAATCAGGGATGATGGAATAGATACCGTAATTGTAAAACGTGGAACTAAAGGAGCATATGGTATAAATTCCAATGATGATGAGGTAAAGGTCCCAGCATTTTTAGTAGATGCAAAAGATACAACTGCTGCAGGTGACTCATTTAATGCGGGATTTTTATATAGTTATGTGAAAGGTTTTGATTTAGAAAAATCTGTTACTGTTGGAAATTGGGTTGCATCTAAAGCCGTTCAAGAAATGGGTATCTCTGGTCTTCCAATGATTGATGATTTGGAAGATTTCTTAGAAGAATATGATAAAGAAGATGATGAGGATTAAATCTTATTTAAAAAAATTAATTAATAATAAGAATATATAATTAATTAAGTAATTTAATGATGGTTGATTAAACAGGTATTTGCAGGATGATAGGTTATGGAACTTAAATTTGAAAAACAGATGAAACTTATTGAAAAAGAGGTAATTTTAAAATCTGTTGATTTAGATGATGATTTTGATGATTTTGAAGTAGATATTGGTGATTTTGAATCTAATGAAAGGTTCATGGCTATATCTCCACGTTGTATTAGATGTAACCTCTGTGTTGAGAATTGTCCTGTAGGCGCTATAAGTGATTCAACCTATTCAAAACGTGCTAAAATTTTAGATAATTGTGTAAAATGTGAAATATGTGTTCAAACTTGTCCTGTATCAGCTATTTACATATTTGAATCAGAAGCAGTAATAAATAACGAAGCTGAAGATATTGAAGATCAGACCTTGGATTATACATTTAGACAGGTAACTATACCCCATAGGATTATACGCCTTAATGATATTGAAATGGATAGGAGTAAATGTATCGGTTGCGGTCATTGTGTTAAATATTGTCCAACTAAAGCTAATAGGTTAAAAACTAAAGAATATATTGAAGAGGCTGAACGTCAGGTTTATGATAACTTTGAGAAAGGTCAATTATATCCATTTATTAATAAGAAACTATGTGTTGGATGCGGATCATGTAGTAATATATGTGCCCAAGGTGTTTACAATCTAGATAATTATATTGGTCCCTTAGTACAGACTAAGGATCTTTTAATACATGATGATAAATGTGTATCATGTTTCTTATGTGAGGATAATTGTCCTACAGCAGCAATTGTTTTAAATTCCGAGAATATTCCAGAATTAGATGCAGATAAGTGTATTCGATGTAATACATGTTCAGACAGGTGTCCTGTAGGTGCATTAGAATTAGTGGATGTTGATTTAAATTCAGATTTGTAATAATAAATAAATGAAGGGTATAATATGAAAGCAAAAGAAATGATGGATAAGAATTTTTTAAGTGTTCATGCATTTGATTCAATCAGTGATACTTCTAGATTATTAGAGGATCATAAAAATTTCACATGTCCTGTTGTGGACGATAATATGAAATTAATAGGTTGGATTACTGCTTTAGATTTGACAAAAGGATTACGTGAAGGTAATGAAAAAGTTGCAGAGATTATGCATCCTCCTGAAGAAACTAATTATCTACATGAAAACGATTCAGCAAGGGATGCAGTACTTGAAACCGATAGCAATAAAGTTATAGCTATTCCTGTATATAATGATGATGAGATATTAACAGGTATTATACGTTCTTTTGATATTATACATACTTTCTCAGATTTATATGAAACTAAGGTTTATAAATTCTATGAAGCTATGTTAAAACAATTAAAAGGAGTCTCCTGGGAAGAGCTTATGGAAGCATCAGCTATTGTTACAAGACGTGAAACCGGTGAAAAGATTACTCCTGAAGAGTATGATAAAAGGATTCATGCAGTTACATTTGGTAATGCTATATGGGCAACTGGTGGTCTTGAAAACTTCTTTACAGGATTAATTTCTGTTGGAGAATTAGTAATGGCTCGTAGAGTCGGTTCTAGACCTAGATAAAATTTAATTTAAATTTTATATTAAGTTTTTATTTATTAGGATTTTACTCAATAAAAACTATTAATCTTTTTATTTGAATTTCTTGTTTTATTGAATGTAGTAAAGACCGTTAACTTTTCTATTGAATTTTTGTGTGTATTGTTTATTCTAGTTTCTATTTTTATATTTTCTTTTCATGAAATACTTCTATTTTTATTAAATTGCTTCTTTTTTTAAAAAACTTAATTTATTTATATGAATATCAACAAAAAGATATATTGATAAATTATTAAATATAATCAAATTTCTAAAAAATATAAATTACAGGGATTTTTCATGAGAACATATAATGAATTTGAAGGAAAAACAATTTTAATAACTGGTGGAGCAGGTTGTGTAGGTGGTAACCTTACACGTAAACTTTCTGATTTAGGTGCTGAAAAGGTAATTATCTTGGATAATATGTCTTCTGCATATCATTGGAATGTTGTAAAAGCGGATAATGTTGAATTTGTTGAGGGAGATATTAGAAGTGATGAAGATTTAAATCGTGTTTTTAAAGAAAGACCAGATTATGTTTATCATTTAGCGGCTCACTTTGCAAATCAAAATAGTGTAGATCAACCTGAAACTGATTTAATGGTTAATGGTTTAGGAATTCTCAAGGTTTTAGAACATGCACAATTAACCGGAGTTGAAAGATTTGTTTATTCCTCATCTGGTTGTGGAGTTTATGGTTTGGATTCTAAAATGCCTTTTAAAGAAGATGATATATCTATTTCATTACACACTCCTTATCAATTAACAAAATTACTTGGAGAATTATATACCAATTATTTCCATAATCTATATGATTTGCCGATTGTAAATGCAAGGTTCTTTAATGTATTTGGTCCTGGAGAAGTTCCAGGTAAATATAGAAATGTAATTCCAAACTTTTTCTATTGGTCTATGAATGGTCAAGCTTTACCTATTACTGGTGAAGGTACTGAAACCCGTGATTGGACTTATGTTGGAGATATCTGTAATGGTCTTTTAGCAATGGGTATTGAAGAGGAGGCTATTGGTGAGGCTATTAACCTTGGTTCTGGTAAAGATCATAGGGTTATAGATATGGCAAATAGGGTTAATGAATTATCTGGAAACGAGGCAGGTATTGAATTTAAAGAAAGAAGAAATTGGGATGCAAAGACCAAACTTTTAAGTTGTATTGACAAAGCCCATGATATTCTCGGATATAAACCTACTGTTTCATTTGATGACGGTCTTGTAAAAGTTCATGATTGGTTTGTAGACAATTGGGATAATATACAAGAATCAGCTGAGTTTGATTAAATAAATCACTCCTTTTCTCTTTTTTTCTATTTTAAATATTTTTAATTTTAAATAATTTAAGCTATTTTAATTGATTATTATGAAGATTTTAGTTGTTCAAGAGTCTGATTGGTTAAAGAGGAATCCCCATCAACAACATCATCTTATGGATAGGATGTCTGTAAGAGGCCATGAAATTAAGGTAATTGATTATCCAATTGATTGGCCTAAAGATGACCCGGAAGGTTTTAGATTCAATAGACAAGTAATAGACAATGTTTATAAAGTGGATAAGAAGGCAAATATTCAGGTTATAAGACCGGGCTTTATTAAGAAACCTGTACTTAATTATATTTCACTTTACAGATCCCATAAGGCAGAGATTAAATATCAGATTGAAAATTTTAAACCTGATGTAATTGTTGGTTTAGGATTACTTAATGCATATTCAGCATCTAAGTTATGTATGAAATATGATATACCTTTTGTATATTATTTAATTGATGTATTATATGCATTGATTCCGGAAAAGACATTTCAATCATTAGGTAAAAAAATAAATAAAAAAGCTATTAAAAATTCTAGAAAAGTCATTACCATTAATGAAAAACTATCAGAACTTGCAATAAGTTTAGGTGCAAAACCAGAGGATACAATTAAAATTGATGCAGGTATTGATTTAAAATCATATGATCCTAATCTTGATGCGTCAGCTATTAAAAAGGAATATAATATTAATGATGATGATATTGTACTTTTCTTTATGGGTTTTATCTATGATTTTGCAGGAATGAAAGAACTTGCAATTGAATTAGGTAGAAATAAAGATAAATATCCCAAATATAAGATTCTTATAGTTGGTGACGGTGATGCATATGATGATTTAGTTAGAATTAGGAACGACTATAATCTTCAAGATCAATTAATATTAACAGGTCGCCAGCCATTTGAAAAAATCCCAGAATTTTTATCATCAGCTAGTTTTTGTCTTCTTCCCGCATATATAGATGAGGAGATTATGCAAGATATTGTGCCAATTAAAATATATGAATACCTTGCCATGGAAAAGGTGGTTATTGCAACAGAACTTCCTGGAATTTTAACAGAGTTTGGATATGATCATGGTGTTGAATATGTTCACGAGGCAAGTGAAGTTTTAGATAAAGCTCAATCAATTATTGATAGTGGAAAATATGAAACACTTTCAAAAACTGCACGTGAATATGTAAAGGATAATGACTGGGAAAGTATTGTTGATAAATTTGAAGATACGTTAAATGAAATTATTGGCAATTGTAAATAAATGATTTAGAATTACACATAAGTGGGAATATATTATACTTTCGTTTATATTGTGAACTTGAGGGTATGACGGCTTAAATGTATTTATAATGATTACTTTACCCATATTAGAGTGGAAACATATGGGAAATATACTTTATATATTGGTAGTGGAAATCAAGAGTTGGTAATCTAAAATCATAAATGTTAAATATTTCTATTTATTTAAAATTCAAATTGCCGAGTAACTTAGATTAATTAATTAAATTTTTTGATTGGTTTTAAATTTATTTTTATTTAATATTATTATAGAAGATTTACATTACTTTCTCTAAAATAATGGTTTTTATTCCTGAAATCTAGAAAAATATAAAAATTTTTAAATATAATATTAACTATAATTATATACATAATAGTGTGAGGTAATTTTATGATTTACAATATAGATGCAAAGAATACTAAAAAAGGTAATAGTATTTCTTTTTCTTTAAAAAAAGATGAAGGAGACTATAATTTTTATTACGAAGATGAAAATACTCATGAAAAGGTTAATCCTGAGGTAATTTCAAATAACAGTATTAGAGAAATTTGTAATAATATCATGTTAGCTAATTCTCCAATGCGTACTTTAAAACCAGGGGAAACTGCTGATTTTAAAACTTTGACCTATGAAGGTAAAATTACTTGTAACTAGATTTAATTCTTATATTGGATTTTATTAACTGCAATCTATTAGTACAAGTATTAAAAAAGATGTGACATTTAAAAAAAATTATATTGCAGCTAATAATTTTCTTTATTTATTAAATCTTTATACACTAATTTGTTTTTTGTTTATTTTTTTAAGTTCTAATTTTTGACTAAAGTTGATTTTATAGCTATTTTTTCATTAAAACATAATTCTTATCTGTCTGTTCTATCATTATTTTTATAGGGTATTTTTATTATTTTATCATTAGCTATTTCTTAAATTTTATTTATTTGTATATTTTTTATAGTTCTGCTTTAAATTATATTAAATATCATTCATTTTATTTCTATTTTAATGATTTTTTGTATAATTATTTTAAGTCAAAAGTATTAAATAGAAGTATTAATCTATTCTTAATTAAATATAAATGGTTTTAAAATATTTTTAATTTTACCATTATATATTTGTGATTTAAGGTGACAAAAATGAATGAATTATATGAAAAAATGGTCAACGAGGCAGTTGCTGCACAAAGGGCTGATGTTAACGTGATAAAGGAGAAAAGAGGCGGTAAATTTAAAATAACTGATGCTAAGCCATATATGGAAGCTGCAACTAGTATGAAACCAATAGGCGATCAAGCACAATCTGTATTTGATTTACATACTAATTCAGTAAAATCCCATTATGATACTCTTGTAAGTTTAGCAGATACCATAAGACCTGAAGACGATCCTATGGTAGAACATTATCAAACACCACCTGTACTTGAAATCTTAAAAGAAGAGGACAGTGCTTTCAATGATAGTGTTGAAAAATTTGCTGAATCTATTGCAGAACATGAGGCTATTGTTTCAAAAGAATCCATTAGACACTATGCAGGATTTTATGGTCCTACATGTGTTGTTGACTTCGCATTAATTCCTGGAAGTACCAGTAATATTGTAAACCAAATTCTTTCAAAAACAGATATTCCAACTCCTCATAAACAGGCTATTTTAGCTTCTAAATCATGGGGTATGAATACTTCTTATGGTGCTGGAGATGCTTTCTCTCAAGCTCTTGAATCAGGTGCTACAGCTTCTGAAGCCACTGAAGTAGAAATTGCTCAATTACAAGATATTTACTTAGATCCTATTGAAGCACAGGGAAAACTTATGGATGCAGCGGAAGAGTCTTCATTTGATGTAAGAAAATATATGAAAAACTATAAAAAACTGATGACCCCTTATGTAAAAGCAGCAATGGATGATGGAGTTCATTACGGAAATATTGTAACTGTGCCTGCATATTGTGTAGGGGATATTGGACACCATATCTCTCAATCTACCTATAA
This sequence comes from Methanobrevibacter sp., assembly GCA_051876995.1. Taxonomy (GTDB): domain Archaea; phylum Methanobacteriota; class Methanobacteria; order Methanobacteriales; family Methanobacteriaceae; genus Methanarmilla. Next base: position 13,065 of record JBJEIL010000037.1, read on the forward strand.
TATGTGTAAGGATGATGTGGTAATGGCATGTATTGAAGCTACAACAGATGTAATTGAATCTACCTTACGTAACAACTTGGAGAACTTCAAGTCCAGTACTGATATTTTAAATTTAACCACCGGTGCATCTGCATGTGCAACTGAATATATGTTAGAATTAGATGGTTTTAATGCTGTAATGATTGTTGATTTACTTACAAAACGTTTCCACAATTATGTTCAAATGTATCCAACTAGAGGTGCTGCTGCAGAACTTCATAACTCCGACTTTATGGACATGGTTTACAGGGGATATGGATATATTGAAAAGGCAAGAAAAGCAAGATCATCAGAACCTGATCCTTTAGTACCAATGATTAAGGGTTATAAGGTAGATTTAAGTCCTGTTGACAATAATGAGGTAATCATGAATCCACAAAGGTATACATATCCATCATGTGCTATATCTGTCAGGTTCTCCTCACTTATGCGTCTTGCAGATTATCCATGTTTACTTACCTCAGAACCAATGACTGCTACTTTAATGACAAATGTTATTGCACTTAGTAAGGAAGTTCCTAATTCACCAGTTAGAGGATGTAAAAACTGTGCTGTCGCATCTCTTATGGACTTCAGACATCATTACTGTCAATGGAAAGAGGCCGTATAGGAATAAATAATGGAATCTATTTACGATTCCATTTTTTTTTATTAATTGGTTGAAAATTGGTTAATATATTTAAAGATTATTATTTGCTATTATTTTTTAATTAAATTATTTTCAAGGAGGATAAAAGATGGCTAGTTTAAGTAAAAAATTTTTAGCTGAGCTAATAGGTACATTCTTTTTAGTGTTCGTTGGTACTGGTTCAGTAGTGGCTGATACTTTAATATCACAAACTGTAAATCCTAAACTTGTTGGTATAGGTATGGTTGGTGGATTTGCTGAATGGTTTGGTGTTTCTTTAGCATTTGGTATTACAGTAATCATTTTCATTTATGCTGTAGGTAAAATCTCTGGAGCACATTTTAATCCGGCAGTTACATTAGGATTACTTTCAACTGGAAATATCTCAGGAAAGGACTCAGTTGTATATATTATCGCACAATTGATTGGTGCTATAATTGGAAGTATCTGTGTTTACTTCTGTTTCGGTCCAGCATCTGCAACAGTTGCAGCATTAGGTGCTACCTATCCTGCATCAAATATTACTTTTATACAGGCAATCATTGCTGAATTGATTGGTACATTCTTACTTGTATTTGTTGTAATGGGTGTTGCAGTTGATAAAAAGGCAGAACCTGGATTTGCAGGTGTTGCAATTGGTTTAACTGTTGCTGCAGCAATCTTTGTTCTTGGACCTATTACTGGAGGATCTATTAACCCGGCACGTACTTTTGGACCATACTTAATTGATTCATTAGTAGGTGGTGGAAACCTATGGAATTATTTCTTAATTTACATAATCGGACCTATTGTAGGTGGTATTTTAGGTGCTTTAACTTATAAAGGTCTTGCTA
>JBJEIL010000038.1:0-3166 GCA_051876995.1 Methanobrevibacter sp.
TAATTTACAGGGTTTGTAGCTATTAAAAATGGAAGTGATCTGTGATATTTTGAAAGTGAGAAAAATGTTGCAGATTTATTAACTTTATTCCAAGAACAATCAAGGCCTACCACTCCCCTTTTCTCCACATATTTCCTATCTTCCATTGATACTGATTTATCACTAAACGGGTTAAGAACAATAGCTCCCCTTGGAATTTTACGAAGTTTATAAACCAATCTGGCCTTACCTTCCTTTTCAAGTTTTATAGCAGTACACTTTTTCTTATCACATTCATTAGCATGAAAAATTGTAACATCCATAATAAAACCTTTCTCTAATATTAGATAACCTATTTTATTTATATTTAATCTCATTAATATAATATTCCTTAAATCTAATAAAAATTTAAAGATTCCCATAATAAAAATAGAATCGGCACAATAATCATGTCCTAAGCAGACACTCCTCAGGAAAATATAGAAAGACAATTATCTTAAAAACAAAGCCTCAAAGAAAAATAGGTGGTCAATTGAAAATTTAAAAAAAAATAAAAAAAAGAAAATAAAGATTAAGCAGATGCATTAGTTCCATTTGTTAGATTTCCTGCTTTATATGCATCAACATATTTAACTAAAGTATTATAATCTGATTTAGATACACCTAACATATCATATACTTTAGGAGCATTATTTGAATGTTTAACTTCAATTGATCTTAATAATGGCTCTATATAATTTGCATATAAATCACAATAAGTTGAACCGTCACATTTAACAGTACCATTAGATATTACATATATAAGATAGCTTTGTCCATCTTTCTGTGCAGAGCAGATATATACATTGTAAATCGCCTGGGAACTGTTACCTGCTGTAGAATTATTTACAGCCTGTGATGTTGGAACAGCAGTTGAATAATAAATTGTCCAATTTAAACCATTATACTCACGGTATTCCGGTTCAGGTAATCCGCTTTGAATTTGAAGAATATCTAAAATCAAAGTATCATTATCACATGAAGACATGTTATATTCGATACCCTTTGATTTATCTTTATAACTTGCCCCCCAATCTTTAAATTTACTGGACGTATTAGCCGGAGGCTGTTCCGTTACATTTCCCTGAAACGAACCGCTCATAAACTTATTATCAAATGGGGTAGTGTCCTCGCCTATTCCAAAAGGATGCAAAGCAAAAACACCTATAACTACAGCAATAATTATAATGAGAGCAGCTATACCAATTAAATATTTTCTTTCCATTTAGATTCCTCTCTAATTTGACCTCCATCTAAATAAAATTATTTTATCTTAGATCTAAAATGTAAAATAAAATTATTTTATTATCGATATAAAGTTTTATTCATATTATATATACTTTTTAGTATAAATATTTCTTTATTTTATTTAAATAAATCATCAACAAATGATTAATTTATAATTAGGTTTAAATAATTAATATTATAAATAAAATATTGTATTTTAGTAAAATATATGTGATAGAATGAGACAGAATAATAAAGTTCTATTAGTTATATTAATTTTAATTGTTATACTTGCATGTATTGTGACTTTAACACATATTACAAATACTCAAGAAAATACAATTAACACTACTGTTGCAGGTAATAACACAAATGGTACTGTATATAAAACCATTTGTGGTAATGCATCAAGTAATGATACTGTTGTTTTAATTTTAGGTGTACATAGTTTTGAAAGCGGTATCCATAATGCTACAAATGAAACTGTAATTAATATGACAAAAAACAACACATTAAACAAAAAATATGTCATATACTTTATCAAATTGAATATGGATGCACCTGGACTTAATACAAGTGCTTATCAAACCAACAGACATATGGGAGAGATGCTTGCAAATGAATATATTGTTCATGACTTAGCACAGTATCATCCATTTGTAGTTGTTGACGTTCATGAAATGGAATATTATTGGGATCCTGTTAAATATATTCAAGTAATAAGTACTAACTCACCTACCGCAGTTCAATATGGACATAAAATGAGTCAGGATACCGGTATCGAGGAGTATAACTTTACTGAAGGTACTTCACCACAATGGGTAACAGAACCTATTGCAGATCAGGGATTTAATACCATTTTATTTGAGACTGCACAGTCAGATAGTCAGGAAAATAAAACTAAAATTGCAGAATCTTTAATAAAAAGTATTGACAGCTTCACACCAGCTTAATACTTTTATTTATTTTTTATATAACTAATTAAAAATTAGAATATTTTATTATTAAAAAAACTGATAATAAAATATATTTTAAAAATCTACTTTTCTTAACTTTTTATTTTTTTTAAAAATTCCAACATTTATACAAAACATATCTATTTTTTATTTAGATTAACATATCCAATTAAATAAACTTGAAAATCAATATAAAATAATAAATACTATTTAATACATAATAACCATTGACATAATAAAAAAATGGAAGGTGTAATTATGTGTTCTACCGGAGGCCCAATGGGCGATGTTGACCTAAAAAGTCTTAAAACAAAAAAATACAAATGTAAGAAATGTGGCAATACATTTAGGGGTATTGGAAAAAAAGTAGTTTGTCCAAACTGCAAAAGCAAAGATACAGAATGTTTAGAATAAATCCACATTTTTTACTTTTTTTATTTTTAGTTAAGGTGCCGATATGAATATAGATTTTAGTGATAATGACATAGTCTTTCTTAATGGAGAAACTGGCATAGTTGGTATATGTAAAATGGCCAACTGTGATATGCTCTTTATAGAAACATCAGATAACGAGGAGGTAGTATTATATCCCGAAGATGATGATATCATAGCAGTTTCTGCATTTGGAAAGGGTGAAAAATTCAAGAAAGGTATAAAATCACTTATTTACCTAACCCGTGATATGCAATCACCAATTATAATATTGCCCAAGGAGAATAAAGCATCAAATAGACTTCCAATGGTATTATCTGTTGGAGATACCGTGAGATTTGATTGTAATATAATTCCTGGAACACATCCTGAACAAGACATATTATGTTCCTGTGATAGTTTAAGTGGTATAAAAATTGAAAAGACCGCCAACGGTATCAAACTAAACCGTGAAGATATTGATTATGAAATTGAGGAATTTTAAAATCAATATACTCTAATTTTTCTTATAAATAAAAACACTTTATATATAA
>JBJEIL010000039.1:0-3146 GCA_051876995.1 Methanobrevibacter sp.
GATCAGCATATCCCTGAGATTTAATAAAGTCCATATTAACCTGGCCAATATCATATCCGGCCGCTGCAAGAAAGATATTTGCAACCAAACCACTAGTTAAAACATAATCAGCAGTGCCATTCTTACACACATTTTCTGCAACCATAATTGAATCATCAGCTTTCATACCGCCTAAAGCAAATACACATGGAGATTCAACATTATCCAGAGTATTCATAATCACATTTAATTCATGTTCCATTACACGGCCTGCTGCAGAAGGCGTATTTAATGTAAATCCTACAAGAGAGACCTGACCTCTATGAGCTGCTGCAAATGCGTCATTAACAAAGAAATCGATTAATGGAGAAAGTTCCCTAACTATAATAGATTGAGCTTGCTGTTCAACTGGACGTTTTAATGATTCTTCTGCAAAAAATCTGACATTCTCAAGGAGTAGAACCTCACCTGGACGAAGATTATTAATTGCAATTTTAGCAGGAGTTGAGAAAATAGAATCAACATAATGGACTTTACGATTTAAAAGACGGGTTAATACTTTTGAATGTTGCCTTAAAGTTGTAAAATCCTTTTTACCGGGACGTGATTGATGGGCTAAAAGAATCACCCTAGCACCTTTACGTGCTAATTCAGTGATAGTTTTAACATGTAATTTCATCCTTGTATCATCCAATATTACTCCAGTATTCGGATCAACTGGAGAATTAATATCAATTCTTAAAAGCACTGTTTTTCCTTCAACATCAAAATCATCAATAGTATAAAACTTACCAGCCATTGTCTCACTCTATTAAAATATATTATAGAATACTTTGTAATTTATGTTTAATAAAATTTAGTAAAAATCAGAATAAAAATTATAAAAAAAATCAGAAAGTAATTTTTTAAATTTTTAATTAAAACCATGTTTTTAAAGGAGAAGAAATATTTTCCAAATAAATATTTAAAATAGATTTAATACCATTTATTGGCATTGTCACTTGATAATTTTACATGTCTGTTTCCTTCACCAACGATATAAGGACCATGACCTGTAAATAAATTCTTAACATCTAATTGGGCAAGACGTGCTAATGATTTTTTCATTTCATCAGTATCTCCTGTTGGATAATCACTTCGTCCAAAACTACCATTAGAAAATACAGTATCCCCTGCAATTAGAGACCTACCATCATATAAACAAATACCGCCAATAGTATGTCCGGGAGTGTTTAACACTTTAAAATCATTAATCATATCTCCCTCTTTAAGTTTATTTATATTAATATCAGGAACCTTAGAACCAAAGCTTGTAGATACAGTAGTATCACCATCTGCATTTTCTATAAATTTAGCATCTTCCTCATGCATATAAACTTCAAGACCATATTCCTTTTGCAGATATTCATCTCCACCCGCATGGTCAAAGTGGCAATGTGTATTCACAATTCTATTAAAATCATCAAAGGATTTACCTGCTTCTTTTAAACTATCAGCCAAATAATCTATATTACGGCCAGTACCTGGATCTACAATAACATCATCAAATACATATGTATTAGAATCCAAATCCATTCCAATAATAGCTATAACATTATCAACTCTTTCCATCATAACACCTGAAAATAGTAATTATTATATATTATTAGATTTAATCTTAAATAATCTTTTAAGTGATTGATTAACTTTTATAATCCACAATATACAATCTAAAGAGACATTTTATAATTATTTTAAACTTAATTTCATTCCATAACAGCCAGTAGAATATCCTAAAAAATCAATCCAATGTTTACTGTCATATTTAAAACCCAATTTCATATAGAAATTAGGGAGTTTCTTCTTGAAATATTCGACATCAAGCATAACACTATCACAGTTTAAGTCTTTTGCCTTATCTATACAATAGTTTACTAATTTTGAACCTAACCTATTATGTCTAAAGTTAGGGTTTACAAACAGATTTCCAATATAATAATCATTATCACCTACATGTGATGCAAAAAGATAATCATATAATGGAAATAGATTTATCTTAATGAAGTTAGAACATTTTGTCTCGAATAATGCTGATTTAACATCAGAATAAGTAAAATCTTCCCCTTTATAAGCTAAGACAATACCTAAAATATCCTCATCATGACTGTCATCATATGCAATTGTTAAGAATTTTCTATGATAAGGATTGATAATATCCGATTTAATCATTATACCGATTGCTTTTATAGAATTTTTACGGTTATTAAAAAGCTTATCAAATGTTCTATCTGTTTGATAAATAAAATCGGCAATCTGGTAAATATTATCCGAGTCTTTTAATTGTCTAAATTTAATCATAATATCTTTAAAAATTGTTTTTATAAGTTATATTATTTTTAAAACTATTTAAATATTTTTAAAATAGAATAAGCTTAAAAAACAAGTAAAATACAACAATATTAAAAAAACTGATTATTAAACTATATTAGAAAATAAGTAGAATACCATAAAAAATTACTAAGAATTTTAAAATAAATAAACTTGAAAACAAGAAAATATGTAAAAATACTGACATTTAAAGATTAAATGAAATTAGAAAATAGTTTAATAATACTAACTGAATACTGAGAATACTTAATGAACCTAATTATGAAGATATCTAAAAAAAAAACATCTGAAATCCAGAAATACCCAATACAATCCCAATTGTGAAAATATCTAAAAAAAACTTAAAAAGGTAAAACAAAAAATAGTTAATAATTATAATTTACTTACAAGATCAACTAAAGCTTTTTTAGGATTTTCAGCTTTTACAATACCTGATGCAAGAAGTACACCCTCAGCACCTAAGTCTATTGCAGCACGCATATCCTCACCGGTAGATATGCCGGCACCACATAAAACCTTTACATCCGGATTGATCTCTTTTACCTTAGTTACAGTACCTTCAACAACTTCAGGTTCTGCCTGAGATACGGAAACACCGGTACCTATAAGTTGTGGTGGTTCAATAGCTACAATATCAGGATTAAAACAAGCAGCAGCCACACTAGTTTCAATATTGTTTGTGCAAATACATGATATTAATTCCTCATCATGTAATCTCTGATTAATAGATTGAATATCTGCTAAAGTTAATCTTTTCTCTGAGTGATTAATTAATGAACCATCAATACCATTATCAACTA
>JBJEIL010000040.1:0-3035 GCA_051876995.1 Methanobrevibacter sp.
CATCAAGTGTTAATAATCTTGTATTCATTATTGTCCTTGCATCAGTTGAACTTGCCAGTACTGATGAGCTTATGTTAACTCCACTTATGAATTCCTGAACTAGTATCTCATCCTGTGATAAAAGAATATTTTCAACAGTATTTTTTATTTGATTATCTTTAATGTATGTTTCATAATTTAGATGGATTGTGTCGTATCCGCCTGATCCTTTATTAGGTTTTACAATAAATGATACATCATCATATTCTTTTAAAATTTCACCTAACTCATCAACATCAGATATTAAAAAAGTCATAGGGCATAAGAATTTATTAGAAATTCTATTGTAAAATTTATATTTATCACTTACATGTTCTGTTGATCTGTTTCCGATGATCTTAGATTTGTATTTTTTAAATTCTCCAGTAAAATTCTCTCCACTTATACCTGAAGTTAATATTATACAATCAGCATTATCTAAATAGTCCCTTACATTAACAAGTAATTTTTCGGTACTATAATTTTCTTCAAATAATCCACAAGAGGTATCTACCTCTTCATTTAAAATGTGTTTTTCAAATACATTTTCCGGAAAATCAATAGTTGTATAATAGGCTGAAGAATATACGTTGTATTTCAATTTTAAAGCTGAATTTACCTGAGGACGAGTATCAATTCCAAGTATAACTAGATTATCCATTTAAAACATTTCCTTTAATTTCAATATAAATTACATTATTAAATTAATGATATAAATTATTTGAGTATAATAAAAAATAAGTTAAAATTAGATTGTTCTATTTAAGAAAAAATGGGATTAATTATTGTTTTTATTTCTTTCTTGTATTTTTTCTTGATATTTAAAGAATTTTCTTTTAATATTCATATATCCTTTTTTATGGAAAGGACAATCATTTATACAATATGAGCATCCTTCATTACAACCTTTGCATTTTTTGGGATATAATTTATCGTTTTTAAGTGCATTATAAATACATGCATCCATACACTTTCCACATCTTTTACAGTATTCTTTAATCCAGCTAAAATCCTCTTCAGTGTCTGTTTTATCTAATTTTGCACTGGTCAAAATCACTGAAATTTTAACCTTAGGGCCATATTCAGGTGTAATTAAGAGTCCGCTTCTACCAATGCCTCCTAAATTTGCCTTTGCCGCAATCTTTGAAAAGTCTATAAACTCATCATATTCTGGATGTATTGGTTCTGTATCCACATTATTTTCTCTTAGGAAATCTGAAAGTTTATATGTCTTATTTGCAATCTGTTCGTAGAGATAATCATTATAGGATTTTGCTAAAATTCCTGGTTCTGTTTCTAATATCTCATCTAACATTTCAAAAACTAAAACTATTGCATTGTTATATTCTAATTCCTCATCATTTAAAATTAAGTCATGACTTAATTTAGTAAAGCCAATATTTACAACATTTAATTCCTTAGACAACTCCTTAAATCTCTTTATAATATCTGGATTGTAGTTATATATAACATTCTGCGGTCTTTCAACTTTGGATTTGTCATAATTTACTTTGATACTAAATTCTTGGTTTTTTATGATCTCTTTTAATTCTTTACCATTTTCTTTACTTTTGATTTCCATATTATCCCTAGCAACAACAACAGCACGTATCAGTATTGTTCACATTATAACCTATTCTTGATAGAAATGCTTCATAACCTAACCTTATAAGTTTTTTAATACCTACTAAATCATACATCTTAATCTCATTGTTTGCTGTTAGTTCTAAAAATTTAGAGAAGTTTTCATCGTTTATGACCTTTTCAACATCATCCTCTTTAATTTCAAGTATTAAATCTGCAGTCTTCTCATCAACCTCTTCAACATCATTAAGTAATGAAACACCGATTCCATCCTCTTTTTTAGTTAAAATAATAAGTTTATCCTCTATTGAATCAATTAAAATTCCTATTTTTCTATTATTTTTTATTCCTGAAAATAGAAAAGATGACTTATTTGCCCAATCCTTCCATTTTTTAATGTCTATTTCCATTTTATCATTCTCCTATTTATTCATTTTTTTCAAGATAATGTTTTTAATGTAATTTACTGCAATTTCTTCATTTTTTCCACATCTTGCCGAATCTTTTGGTTTTATGCTGTAATTTTCAAGCTCTCTATCGATATTAATTGTATCTTCTACCTTTATATCCTTACTTTCTAAAATCTTGTTTACACAATTATTACTGCAACCATTTACTCCAATTATCGGGTATTTATCTATGATTCTATAGATTGACTTATTTGATTCTGCAGCCGTTGAGGGTATGCAAATGTGTATGAAATTATCAGATTCTTTCTGCGCATCAAAGACAGCAATCCTAGCTACAAGTCCATTGGGGCTCATTCCAGTACATGCTGCAAGGGCTATCTTTTCATCATTTTTAGATTTGATCTTCATTATAAATCACCAATAAAATACACTACTTCATTAATAAAAGGTTTAAACCTTTAACCATTTCTGGATTATTGAGTGAATAATAGATCCATTGTCCTTTCTTTGTCCATTTTAGAATTTTTGCTTTTTTTAATATGTTTAAATGATGTGATAATGTTGATTGTGATTTATTTAATGTCTCGAGTATTTGGCATACACAGAGTTCGTCTACCTCTGATAATAGATAAACAATCTTTAATCTAGTTGGATCTGCTAATGCTTTAATCATTTCTGAATCATCATAAATCTCATCATCTTCTGGCATTTTTTCTATGATTGGATTCAAATCAATCTTACAACAATTTTCATCACTACATCCTGTCATGGTTAAGAATTATATTTTGATATATTTAAATATATCGAATTACTTTAAGTAAAAAAATTACAGTTATTAATCTAATTTATACTATATATTTTGATTGAAAATTAATTAAGTCATTAAAAACAGTCTATAAATTTATAAAACAATATAAAACTTGATTAAATCTAAAAAACAGTAAAAAAATAGTTTATAAAAAAGTTAGTAGTTCCGAGCGAAAGACATTAAAAACCTGTTCTAGTTCCAGTAAATTTCTATAT
>JBJEIL010000041.1:0-13753 GCA_051876995.1 Methanobrevibacter sp.
AAATTATGGCAAAAGTTAGAGGTACTAATAAAAGAACTAGACCCAAATCTGGTTATAAAAAACCTGGAAGTAAACATGGTAGAGGAGCTAAACAAACCTGGAAAAAACGATAGGTTTGTTTAAATCTAAATATTTTTTTACTTCTTTTTATACAATTTTATGAATTTTTAATTACTTATTTTGTTTTTAGTTTGGTTTTATTGTTTATTTTATTGTCTTATTTTTGTTTTAGATCACTTTATTGTTATTTTGTTTTTAGTTTGGTTTTATTGTTTTTTTTTCATTTATTGCCCATATCTTTAGATTATTATCGTTCATCTTATTTTCTGGTTTTGTTTTTTGTTTTGTTTCTATTGTTGTTTTGTTTTTAACTTATTTTTGAATAGGAATTATGGATGGATTATTGGAATTTGGATGTATAATCTGTAACATTATTTTCCATTTCAAAAATTAGTTGAATAAAGTCCCAAAATAAGAATTAAATAGTTAAAATGATTTAAAAACATATATAAAATAATTTAAATCTTTAAAAATAGTTAAGCGGGCCTGACGGGATTTGAACCCGCGGCAACAAGGTTAAGAGCCAAGCGCTCTAGCCAGACTGAGCTACAAGCCCACATGATATTAACAATTTCTGTTTTTCATATTATTTAAATTTATGTTTTTTAGTATTTAAAAACAAGGTAAATTTTTGAAAAAGAATTTAAATTATAAATTTTATATTATTAACTATGGTTAGATATTGTAAGAAATGTGGAGCAAAAGTGGATAATGATATGTTTAAGTTTTGTCCTAAATGTGGAGAGGAATTAAGTTCCAATATGGTTTTTTGTAATAACTGTGGATCTGTTATTGAAAACAAGGATTCTAAATTCTGTCCCAAATGTGGAAAGCCGGTAGGTTCTACTGTAGGTTCTCCGTCACCAACATTTAACAATAACATTAATAATAGTAATCAATCAGATAATGAAAACCTGATCATAGTTGGGGTTACAGCCCTAATTGTTGCTGTTATTATCTTGGTTACTTTGTATATCATTTCAATTTAGCTTTAATACTGGAACATATTTGATAATTCCGTCTTGTTTTTTTTTAAATATCCTTTTTTTATTCATTTTGACTCTATTAAAAATAAAAAAGTAGAATAAAACAGTTTTTACCCTACTATGGTTATATTTTTTTTAAATACTATTCATTTAATATCAAATTTCATTGGGATGACCTTGCTAAATCTTCCTCTGTTGGTGCAAAGTATTTGTTTCCAATAATGCTTGGAATAATCGCACTTAGAACTAAAACTCCCGTTAGAATACTGTAGATATTTGTGGATATTAAATTGTTATTTAGACCATAAGCTGCAGCAACAAGACCGAATGTCAAACCGGTACTCATTATCAGGGTAACATACATGTGATATCTGCTTAACGTTGCCCTTACAATTGTGTATACTCCTATGAACTTTCCAACTTGACGGATAATAAATATTAGTAGGAATATTCCGATTGAACCGATAATAATCGGTATGGAAACTTTGGCCCCTCCAACTATAAAGAATATTGGTGTAATTATGCTGAATGCAACGGTTTGTAACCTCTGTAACATGTCATTCTTATTATTGTGACTGAATGGTTTTGAGAGAATGGTTCCAAGAATGAATACCGGAAGCAATGCCTGTCCGCCACCTAATGTTGCAAAGAATATTAACAATACTATCAGTAGGAATATATATTTGAGCTCAAGCTCATTACTTGTCATACTGAAGGTTTTGCTTTCAAACAATGTATTTGAATATTTGTATGAAAATAGGAGTATTAGTATTGATGCAATTATAAAAATCAATGTTTCATAACCTGGCCTCATAAATAAAACACTTAATGCCGCTGCAGTGCAGATGTTTGTTATAAATGTGGAACCCATAAGTATTGTTCCTATCTTACGTCCTGAAAATTCCATATCAAGAATTATTGAATAAACTATTGCAATGGAAGTTTCGGATAATGCGGTTGCAACAAGCAGTGCGGATTTAAGTGGCCAGTTTAGTAGATAATTACATGCTATAAATACTAAAACAAAGGATATCAGAAAAGATCCAACACCAATGCCAATACATTCGGATAAATTCTTTCTCATTACGTTTACATCTATTTCAGTACCTGCAAGAAATGTTAAAACCATACCGCCTAAACCCGCAACATATGTCATCCATGATTCAGGCTCAAGCAGACCTAAATTTCCCGCAACAATTCCCAGTACAATTTCCACAATGGATATGGACATTCCCCATTTAATTGAAATCATGCTGGCAATTACTATTAAAATAGCCAGTACTACAGGATAGAAATCACTAATCAATTTTTAAAATCTCCTTAAAGTTAAATCTAAGATAATAAAAATCAATCTTCTCTATAAAAAACAGTATCTAATTTAAACTCCACTTCAGTGATTAAATCATGATTTATAGATTAGGTTAATTTTTTACTACCTTTTTAAAAAATAGAAGTCATCATTCAGTAATCACTGACGGTTAAAGGTGGAACCTCATCACCTTAATATTATATTTTATGATTTTTTTTATATAAACTTTTATTATTTATAACTTTTTTCTATTTCCCATTATCCACTTTCTAAGAACATATTTGAAAAATAATAAATACTTAATAAAATATAGAAATTATTATATTAAATATTTTAGGAGAGTTTATTTTTGATATTTGCAGCTATTCTGGCAGGCGGAGTAGGTAAGAGAATGGGTCAAACTGAAAAGCCTAAACAATTTTTGAAATTAGGAACCAAGCCTATTATAATCCATACCATTGAAAAATTCTATGTAAACAGTAGATTTGAGAAGGTTATTGTATTAACACCTTCCGAATGGATTAACTATACCAAATCATTGGTTGAGGAGTATATTCCTGACAATGATAATATTGTTGTAATAGAGGGTGGACTAGAAAGGAATGATACAATAATGGCTGCAATAGACTATATTGAAAATAACTATGGATTAAATGAAGATGACATAATACTTACCCATGATTCTGTAAGGCCATTTGTATCTCATAGGATTATCGAGGATAACATTGAAACTGCATTGAAATATGATGCATGTGACACTGTTTTTCCAGCATCCGATACAATTGTTGAAAGTCGTGACGGTAAAAAGATTACTGACATGCCGAATAGGGCATTCATGTATCAGGGTCAGACTCCCCAGTCATTTAATGTTTTAAAACTTAAGAAGTTCTTCAATGAACTTACGGAAGAGGAAAAATCCATATTGACCGATGCGGCTAAAATATTTGTCCTTAAAGGTCAGGACGTTAGATTAATTAAAGGTGATGTGACTAATATTAAGATTACCTATTTATATGATTTGAAGGTTGCAAATAGTATTTTAGATAACAATCTAAATAATGATTAAGTTTATATTTTAGCATTAAGTTTATTTGAGATTTGAAGTTGATGTTTTAGATAATTGCAGTTTATTTAAGTAAATAATTTAGCTATTGGGTATAAAAGTTTGTATTTTGGCTATTAAGTTTATTTAACTATTGAAGTTTATATAATAATGAATGATATTCAAGATTATTTTTCTAACCAATTGGTGTTAATATGATTAATACGGTTTGTAGATTAGTTTCTCCAAAATTGTTTGAGGAAATATACATAGAGGTTGACATTAGGGATAAGGTTATAATAAGGCCTAACTATCTATCAATTTGTCGTGCTGATCAAAGATATTATCAAGGCAAGCGTTCTGCATCCGTATTATCTAAAAAATTGCCGATGGCATTAACACATGAGGCAACCGGAGTGGTTGTTAAGGATTTGACAGGACATTTTAATGTAGGGGATAGGGTTGTGGTAATTCCAAACACGCCAGTTGAAAAGGATGATATAATAAGCGAAAACTACCTTTCAAGTTCCAAATTCTCCTCAAGTGGTTCCGATGGATTTATGGAGGATTATATTATAGTAAATCCAGATAGGGTTGTCAAGGTACCTGATGACTTAAATCCCGAAATCGCCTCCTTCACAGAATTTATATCTGTGGCGGTTCATGGAATTAGAAGGTTCAATAGATATGCCCATGAAAGAAGGGATGTTATTGGTGTATGGGGTGACGGTAACCTTGGATATGTTGTGGCACTGGTCTTAAAGATAGCCATGCCCAAATCCAAAGTCTTTGTTTTTGGACCACATCTTGATAAATTGAATCTTTTTACATTTGCAGATAAAAGATTCCTGGTAGATAATGTTCCAAAGGATGTAAGAATAGACCATGGATTTGAATGTGTTGGGGGACAGGGCTCCCAGTCAGCTATCAATCAAATGATCGATTTAATAAATCCTGAGGGTACAATTCTATTGATGGGTGTAAGTGAATATCCAATTCCAATAAACACACGTGACGTGTTGTCTAAGGGTTTGTCCGTTATTGGCGCAAGCCGTAGTGGAAGGGACGACTTTCTAAAAACGGTTGAGTTATATGGAAACACCCGGTTTTTATCCTATCTTGAAAGTATTATAGGTGAGGTAATCACAGTAAGAAGTCTTGATGATATTCATTATGCGTTTAACAGGGATACCAACCTTAGATTCGGAAAAACAATATTGAAATGGGAAAAATAGCTTTTATTTTGGTTTTTGTATTTTAACTTAACCTATTTTTTTTAATTTATCTTATGAAATGATTCTAAATCTTTCAAATATCTTAATGTTTATATGTATTGAAAAATATAATTTATTATTAATATATATTTTATATTAACCTGTTTATTTTAGAAATTTATTATGATTATAACTATCTTATTGGTTTATTACTAGTGATTATATGACAGATGTAAATATTTTGGTGGAAGCATTACCATATATTAAAAAATTTTACGGTAAGAAGATATTAATTAAATACGGAGGTCATGCTATGGTAAATAAGGAAGCTATGGCCTCAACAACAAGAGACACTGTTTTACTTAAATATGTGGGTATGGAACCTATAGTAGTTCATGGTGGAGGACCTGAGATTTCAAGGTCTATGGAGAAACTTGGTAAGGAGGCCAATTTTGTAAATGGTCTCCGTGTAACTGATGAGGAAACCATGGAGATTATCAAGATGGTTCTTGTTGGTAAAATCAGTACTAATATTGTATCCCAGATTAATCTACATGGTGGAAAGGGTATAGGTATTTCTGGTAAGGACAGTGAACTTATTAGAGCAAAGAAAAGACCCCTTCAAGTATTCACTGATTCGGATACAGGTGAATCTCAAAAGGTTGACCTAGGTTTGGTGGGTGAGGTTGTATCCGTAAACCATGGCATCCTTGACATGTTCACTGAAAACGATTATATACCTGTAATTGCACCTATAGGAATGGCTGATAATGGTTCAACCTTAAACATTAATGCTGATACCGCGGCAGGTGAAATCGGACAAAGTGTTAAGGCCGAAAAACTCATTATTTTAACCGATGTTCCAGGTGTTTTAAGGGATCCTGACGATCCTTCAACTTTAATTCAAAGAATCCGTGTGGATGAGGTTCCACAGTTAATTGAGGATGGTATCATATCCGGCGGTATGATTCCTAAAATCGAAACCTGTGTGGACGCAGTTAAAGGTGGGGTAAAATCAGCCCACATTCTTGACGGTAGGGTTCCACACACAATACTTCTCGAAATCTTTACAAAAGAGGGTATTGGAACTATGGTTACAAAATAAACATCTTTATTTTTTATCTTTTTATTATACTTTTAATTTAAACATTTTACAATGGCTATTTTTATAATAAATTCATTAGGAAAAATTAACACAAAATAAATCTGTGACGTTTTATCTTATGTTAGATTAGATGATTGATGAATTCCTTTTTTTTAACTATTTTTTTTTATCTATACTATTTTGTTTTTAATTTAATTTTTACAACTTGTTGATGTGATATGAAAATTATTGATTCTTATGGTAATTTTTATAATTAAATTATAATGTGGTATCTTCACTTATTTTTATCATGCTTAAAAGTTGATTAAAAAAATTGATAGTTCAAAATTAGTGATTTTGTACTAGGTGATATACATTAACTTATTAAATTGCATGTTTTTTTATAAAAATTAATTTTTTTAAATAAATTAGTATAAAATTTAGTTTATAATTTTAAAATCATAATGTTGAATTATTATTAAAAATAGCTATTTATAAGAAATATTTTTTCAATTAAATTTTGGCGTAAAATTAATATTAAAAACTGGTAAAAATAAAAAAAGTAGAGAAGAATTAATCCATGTCTGCATAGATATTATATTCTTCCTTTAATTCTCTTCTAAGTAGTTTCCAATTGTTTACCCTTGGAAGTTTGTTTGTTGTAAATATCTTATGTGGAACCTTATATCTTGCAAGGTGTTCACGTGCATACTTATCAAGATCTGCTTTTAACTCCTCTTCATTGTCATCTGTCAGAACATCGTCCTTCCATATGACTGCCACAACAGGAAGTTCGCCTTTATGGCAATCATCAATTGAGAAAACCGCAAGATCTTCAACTGCAGGATGTTTGATCAAGATTTCCTCTACTTCGGTTGGATAAATCTTCCATCCGCTCATTACAATCATGTCTTTCTTACGGTCTGTAATAAATAGACGATTATCCTGATCTATGTATCCGATATCCCCAGTTAAAAACCATCCGTCCTCAAGGAATGTTTCCCTGGTTTCCTTCTCCATGTTCCAATAACCTTTAGCCACAGCCGGTCCCCTTAATGCGATTTCACCATTTTCATATAGGGGCAATTCTTTGCTTGCATCGTTAGGGTCCACTATCTTTACCTCAGAGAAACATACTGGATGGCCTACACTCTCATATCTGTCTGCGCTCCAGTAATCCTCAGGTCTGATGACTGTTCCCGTTCCGATTACAATGGTTTCACTTAAACCATATGAGTTGATTACAGGTATTCCGTAGAGGTGCTGGAATTGTTTCCATATTTTCTTATGGAGTGGTCCCCCACCTGATATGATCTCACGGACTGAGTTGAACTGTTTTACATATTCCGGATGTGTTGTAAGTGTGTGTATGATTGGGGGCATTCCACCAAGTACTGTCACTCTCTCTTCCTCACACAAATATCTGTAATCTTTAATGTTGTATTGGCTCATCATGATGTATAGCGCACCGCTACTAAGTGCGGATATGGCCCATGAAAGACCTACATGTGCCATTGGATAGATGATTAATGCCACATCGTTTTGCCTTAGTTGAAGCACGTCACATTCATTATGGATAGCAGCAAACCAGTTACCATGTGTCAACATTGTTCCCTTAGGTTTACCTGTTGTACCTGAGGTGTATTGGAGTTGACATACATCATCCCAGTCGGTTGTCTCGGCAGGTAAAACATCGGCTTCCCTATATGATTCGGTCTCTTCAGGATGTGGGATAAATGAATCGATGTTTAGTTTTTCAATGGTTTCCTTTGCCTCGTCATCACTTATGATAAGTTTGGCTTCGGAATTGTTGATCATGTATTGGAGTTCGTCTTTAGTCAATATTCTGTTGGTTGGTATTGCAATAGCTCCGATTCTCCATAATCCGAGTATTGAAAACAGATATTCCGGACTGTTGTTTAGGTATATTAAAACCCTGTCTCCCTTTTCAATTCCTTTACCCTTCAATATCCTTCCGAACTCGGATATGATTGATAGTATCTCGCTAGAGGAATATCTTGTATTACGCTCAGGGGAGTAAAAGACGTCCTTGGACAGTCTTTTACTGTTTGCATCTAAAAAAGTAGTTACGTTAAGTATATAAAACCCTCCTTATTTTTCATTAACAATGTTTAATTTTTAAATCAATTTAAATTCAATAGCTTTAAGAAGTTTAAAATTATATTAGGTCATCTTTAAATTGAATAAATCTAAAATCAATATAAGTTATTATAACTCTATAATATGATTTATAATTATCTTTACATTTCCAAATTCTAGGAAACTATATGACGGGATTTGTAGTTGACTTTAAATTTCCAAACTCTAGAAGAGCTAATCTGATTTTTCTAGTTCACGTATATTACATACAACTGCATCTGCCATTTCATATGTTTTGGCGGTGCCTCCTAAATCAGGTGTCAATACATTGCCCTTTCTTAAGACTTCCTGGCAAGCCCTTTTAAGTAGGTCCGCCTCATAGTTGAAGCTAAGATAGTCCAACATCATGCTTGTTGAAAGCAGCATGGCTATTGGATTTGATATGTTTTTACCTGCAATGTCCGGTGCTGAACCATGTACCGGTTCAAACAGACCATGTTTGTCTCCTATATTTCCACTTGGTGCAAGACCAAGACCACCTACAAGACCTGCAGACTCATCGGATAGTATATCTCCATAAAGGTTTCCTGCAACGATCACATCAAAGTTCTGTGGCTGTGTTACAAGAAACATGCTTGTTGCATCTACATAGTAATCGTTGGTCTCTATATTCGGGTAATTTTCTGCCACTTCGTAGAAGGTGTCTCTAAACAGACCGTCGGTTTTTCTTAAAACATTTGCTTTATGGGATGCCACCACGCTTTTTCTTCCTTCTTTAACGGCAAGGTCAAAGGCAAGTTTACAAATCCTTTTAGAAGCTTTTTTTGTAATGATTTTATTTGCTATTACATATTCATCTTCTTTAATGATTTCCTCGGACTGTGAATATAATCCCTCGGTATTCTCACGTACAATCACAAAGTCCAAATCATCATATAGGCAATCCACACCTTTAAAGGATTTTATCGGTCTAATATTTCCATATGTATCTAGTTCTTTTCTTAAAGTTACTATCGGACTCTTTTCACCTGGAGTTGATGTGATGGCTCCAAACAATGTTGCATCAGCATTTTTAGCTATCTTGATTGTCTCCTCAGGAATCGTCTCTCCTGTTTTATTGAAGCATTCCCTACCTGCAAGTGCAGGTGTATATTCAAAATTCAAATCAAAATAGTCAAGTACATATAATCCAGCTTTCAACACTTCCTTACCTATTCCATCGCCAGGTATTGTTGCAATATTAATCATTTTATAATCTCTAAAAAATTTGTTCGTATGTTATCGAAACATATTTATATAACATTATATAATTATATATTAACTGCTTTAATATAACTTGGATATAAATATTATATCATAAATGTAATTTTTTATAATTCATTTTATATAATTAATTATAAAGGGGTTTTCATTATGGAAAAAACTATAGATGAATTAATTCAACAATTAAAAACTGATGATGAATTTGATAGGGAAGAAGCTTTAGGTGAACTTGAAGCAAGATCCGAAGAGTCTTTTGAACCTTTAATCGATGCTTTAGGTAATAGAAATAAAAACATCAGAAGATATTCTGCTCAAGTTCTTGGATATATTGGAGATGAAAGAGCAATCGAACCTTTAATTGTTGTTTTAGAAGATAATAATAAATTTGTTAGAAGGGAGGCTTCAACCGCTTTATTACGTATAGGTGAACCAGCATATGATTCATTAATTGAATTATTAAATCATGAAAATTGGAGAGTTCGTGGTGCTGCAGCTTGGGCTTTAGGCGGATTAGGTAAAGAAGAAGCTCTTGAATCTTTAGAAGCACTTCTTAATGATGAAAGTGGTTTTGTAAAAGCAGGTGCTAAATCTGCAATTCATCAAATTAAAGATTCTAATTAGATTTTAATTTATTTATTTATTTTATTTTATTAATTCTATTTTCATCATTTTTTATTTTAAAATTAGATTGTTTTTATTAATTTTATGTTTTTAACTTTTATTTGATTGTTAAATTTTTTTAGGATTTTATCATTTTTTATTAAAATTATTATTTTTAATTTTATTTAGTTATTAATTTATTTTTATTAAGTTTCAATACTTCTTTATTAAAATATTCAATGATTTTAAAGGTTTATCAATGATAATTTAAATATAAAACGTTTTAATTTAAATTTTTAAAATATTTATTTGAATTCTTTAAATTTACGAATTTTATTTAATTTTTCTTAAATCTTTTAAAAACTTTTATTTTTAGTAAAATTCTTGTTTGTTTATTATCTTTCATTTATTTAAAATAATTTAACATATTTTCTTAAAAATACTTGACTTTTAAATATATATTAAAAAGAATCACTGTAAATACTTATATTTTTGAATAGGTTTTCTAAATATTTTAAATTATTGTAAAGTATTTTTTGTTTTTTTTATAAATTTAAAAATAAAAGCTTTTAAAATATAATTATTTTTTTTAAAAAAATTTATTATTTTTAAACAAATTGTCTTTAATTTTTAATTTGATTAATAATTTTTTAGAAAAAACTTCATTTTTCAATCCTAAATTACACACTTTTATATATAATTAAGGTGAAATATATCTATAGTGATTTATTAGTTTACAAAAAATATTATGACATAATAATATTTTAATGTTTTAAATTAGTTTTTTTTTTAAATAAAATTAATTTATTCTAATATTATCCATATTTTTTAATAAGAATAATCTGATTGAATTTTTTTTTAAAAAAAAGGTTTTATCATATTAAATATTTAAAATTTAATAGAAAACATCTAACTATTTGTAATTAAATTTTTAGGCGATGTAATGTTAAAGATTGGAATTTTAAATCTTCAAGGTGCTGTTAGTGAACACTATGACATGATGAGATTAGCTATTAAACATTTGGGTATTGAGGCTTGCTGTGAAAATGTTCGATATGCCGAAGACGTGGAATCATGTGACGGTGTAGTCATTTCAGGTGGTGAAAGTACTGTAATAGGTAAGATTATCTTTGAGAGAGGAATTGATAAGGTAATTAAAAAGAACAATATACCTGTTTTCGGTACCTGCGCCGGAGTGGTTTTATTAGCACGTAATATAGATTTTAAAGATCAGAAAACACTTGAGATGATGGATATAGATGTTGAGAGAAATGCTTTTGGTTCTCAAAAAAATTCTTTTGAAACGGAAATATCAATTCTAGGTGAAAAGTTTAACGGAGTTTTTATTAGGGCTCCCTCAATTATTGATTATGATAAAACTAAAAAAGACATAGAGGTATTATCAAGATTAGACAATCAGGTAATTGCAATAAAACAAGGACATAATATTGCCTGTACCTTCCATCCGGAACTAACTGATAATACACTAATACATGAATACTTTATTAAGGAGGTGGAAAAATGTGTGGAATAGCTGGAATTGTTTACAAAGATGGTAAAATACATAATGTTGGAGAAGATATGACTAAAATGCTTAATGCTCTTCAACACAGAGGTCCTGATTCAGCAGGTTTTTCCCTTTATGGTGGTTTAGATTTAAAAGAAAATGAATATTTACTTAATATTGAATTTGATAAAAGAAGTGACGAATTATTTAATGAGGTTCAAGATACAATCAACGAAGTTACTCCAATCATATCTGAGAAACAATTAGCAACCATGGAGAATAATTGTTTATATCAATGTAAAATAGCTTTAGATGAGTTTAATTTATTAAAACCTCTTATTAGTGAAATTGATTCCGTTGATGATAATGTGGTTGTTATCAATGGAGAACATTCCTTTAGAATGGTAAAGGATGTTGGTCATGTACTTGATATAGCTGAAAGATATAATGTTAAAGATATAAAAGGAACTCATGCTATTGGACATACAAGATTTGCTACTGAAAGTGGTGTGGATTTATACCATGCTCATCCATTCCAAACATATATCTTAAGGGATGTAACCGTTGTACATAATGGACAGATTACTAACTATTGGAAAGTTAGGGATGAACTTGAAAGAAAAGGCCATATCTTTGAAACAAATAATGATACCGAATGTTTGGTACATTATATTGCAGATAAAATATCCAATAACTACTCCTTGGAAGAGGCATTGGAACAGTCAATTGTTGATATGGACGGTCCATTCTCATATATAGTTGCAACTCCTCAAGGTATTGGTATTGCAAAAGATAAACTAGGTTTAAGACCAGGTGTGATGGCTGAAAATGATGAAATATTTGCAATAGCTTCAGAGGAAGTATCCCTTCAAGAAGTTATTAATATTGATCAGGTTGAGCAAATTTATCCAGGTGAAACAAGAGTATTTGAGATTTAGATTTTTTAGTAATTATTAAATTAATTGTTGGTGATTAGATGGCAGGAGAAATAGAGATTGATGCATCATCAATTACACCTCGTGAATTGAATAGAAAGATTCGAAAATATGGTAAAGATTACGATAAAATCATTATTAAAAACCCAGGGGCAGAACATTATATTGCAGCAGGATTTGTTGGAGATAATGACATTGTAATTGATGGATCCGCAGGTTATTTTGCAGGAACCATGGTGGATAAAGCAAATATTGTTATTAAGGGAAATGCTGGTTGGTTTGTCGGAGATAATATGACTAGTGGTGAAATCATAGTTGAAGGATCTGCAGGTGATGGTGCAGGACAAGGAATATATGGTGGAACCGTAGTTGTAAGAGAAGGCGTAGGTTCAAGAACCGGAGAAATCATGAAGAATGGTACAATCATCATTGGCGGGGATTCTGGATTCATGACCGGTATCTTCATGATGGGTGGTCGTATGATTATTTTAGGTGATTTAGGTGCAGACGCAGCTGAATCCATTATTCGTGGAGAGATTTACGTTCTTGGAGAAGTTACAAGCTTAGGTAAGAATGCGGTTATTGTAGATGTTACTGATGAGGATAAAAAAGAGTTAAAATCAGTTCTTGAACATTATGACTTTAAGTTAAGTGATGATGACTATAACAAATTTACAAAAATTGTATCTGAAAGTTCAAGACCAGTTTATGGTAATTAAGTTGGAGTGATAGAATGCCATATAAAGTAAAAAGAAGTCCAGTATTATGTAAAAGACATTTTGATAGACCAGGATGTTGCTGGTATTTATGTGATGATAGGGATCCTAAAATATGTCACAAATGTTTTTCATGTGTAAATAACTGCCCTCATGACGTTTATGAGGTAGTTGGTGGGGAACCATATGCGGTTTATCCTGAAAGATGTGTGGGATGTAGGATCTGTATGGAGATGTGTCCTAATAAGGCTATTGAAATTGAAGCTATTCCTGAAGATTACAGGGAATCCTGGAAATATCCTGATGTTATGGAAATTGAAAGGAAATCCCAAACAGGAAAGTATCAAATCAGAAGTACAGGTGCACTTAGAAAAATACCAACCTTTGACGATTTAATAATTACTCCAGCACAGGTATCAAGACCACCATTGGATAAATACAGGGAACCTTGTGGTACAGATGTTGTACTTGGAAGTAGATATGCTGAAAACCCATTGAAAATCGATACTCCTATTATGATAGGTGCAATGTCTTTCGGTGCACTTAGTAAAGAAGCAAAAATGGCATTGGCTATTGGTGCATCACTTGCAGGAACAGCTACCAATACTGGTGAAGGTGGATTGCTTCCTGAGGAACGTGAATTGGCTGATAAACTTATTGTCCAGTATGCATCCGGTAGATTCGGTATATCTGCCGATACCTTAAACAAAGGTGATGCAATCGAGATTAAAATAGGTCAGGGTGCAAAATCAGGTATGGGTGGACACCTCTTAGGTGAGAAGGTAACCGCAGATGTTGCAAGAATCAGAAACATCCCAATAGGTTCAGATGCACTATCTCCTGCAAGACATATGGATATTGTAGGTCCTGAGGATCTAGCAATGAAGATTGCACAGCTTAGGGAAATTACAGATTGGAAAGTACCTATTATGGTTAA
>JBJEIL010000042.1:0-13634 GCA_051876995.1 Methanobrevibacter sp.
CAGTTTAAACGTATTAAGGAAGGAAGCAAATATTCGAAAAGGGACTATGAATTCGTAATCCAGTCAGACCATGGACAGAGCAATGGGGCAACCTTCAAACAAAGGTATGGGATAAGCTTTGATAAATTCGTAAGAAGCCTGCTTCCAGAGGACATGAGTTTCTACAGCCTAATCAATTCAGACGATGAGCTTAGGGATGTTTTCATACCATTAAACAGACAGATCACATACATGAGAAACCTGTACTCAAATAGTTTGGAATATATCGAGAAATACAGCCCAAGGCAATACAAGATCCAGAAACCTGAAAACTCGGAGGTAATTGTTCTAGGTTCAGGCAATCTTGCACTAATATATCTAACACAGTGGCCACATAGATTAAGCTATGAGGAGATTATAAGCTATTTCCCAAACCTCATACCAGGACTTGTTAAAAACAAGTATATCGGATTCATACTTGTAAACTCAGAAAACAACGGAGCCATGGTCATTGGCGAGGACGGAATCAACTACATTGAAAAGGGTGTTGTGCAAGGTGAGGATCCACTTAGAAACTTTGGTAAAAATGCTGCTCATCATCTAAAGAGAACAAACTCATTTAAACATACACCAGACATACTTGTAAATAGCTTCTATGACCCTGAAACCGATGAGGTATGTGCATTTGAGGAATTGGTTGGAAGCCATGGAGGTCTCGGGGGAAGTCAGACAAGACCCTTTATAATGTATCCATCATACTGGAATTTAGATGGTGAAATTGTTGGTGCAGAATCCATTTATAGAATATTGAAAAGGG
This sequence comes from Methanobrevibacter sp., assembly GCA_051876995.1. Classification (GTDB taxonomy): domain Archaea; phylum Methanobacteriota; class Methanobacteria; order Methanobacteriales; family Methanobacteriaceae; genus Methanarmilla. Next base: position 797 of record JBJEIL010000042.1, read on the forward strand.
AAATCGACAATCTAAAGTTAAGGGAATAATGTAATTATTTTAAAATAGTAGAGTAACAGATAATAAGATTACTAGATACAATAAGTTAAAAACTTAAAAACGTAAGGAAGTAAAAAGATGTCAAAATTATATATTGTTGGGATTGGACCTGGAGGTTCCGAATATTTAACATACAAGGCAGTGGAAACTGTAAAGAATGTAGATATTGTAATAGGAAGTAAAAGGGCCCTTGATTTGTTTGACGACGTAAATGAGAAAATCACATTCAATGTTAAGAACTTGCACGGAAATCTTGAGGAAAGTGTGGATATTGCAAAGGAAGGTAAGGATGTTGCACTACTTTCAACAGGAGATCCTGGTTTTTCAGGACTTTTAAAACCGATCCTTGAAATATCCGAAGAGAGGGACTTTCCAAAGGAGAATATTGAGGTCATACCAGGTATAAGCTCACTTCAGCTTGCATCAAGCAGATGCCAGATTCCATGGGACAGTGCAAATATCATGACGTTCCATGGAAGGGAAAACATCGAGGACATACTTCCAATAATAGACAACGGATTGGAAACCATTGCACTTCCATCAAGAAAGGTTAAAGATATGGCCCAATTCCTGATTGACAATGGAGCAGATCCCGATAGGCAGGCCATAGTCTGTGAAAGATTAAGCTATCCTGATGAGAGAATATTTGAAGGCAGCCTAGAGGAGGTAAGCCAATCCGAGTTTACCTATATGTGTGTCATGGTAATACTAAAGGAATAATTGACCAAAATCCAGTGAAGTATATAGGAAGACAATTGCAACTGAACCAAAAAGCAGTATTAAAATAAAGAAGATTGCAACTCCATATTTAATCCATTTCTCTTTTTCCATGTTTTAATATATAACTGGATAAAATAAAAAACTATGTATCAAATGATTAGCAAATAAAAAAAGATTATTGATATATTAAATATGAAAATTTTTTAAAAAAAAAGAAGTTTTTCATATTAAACTATATTTTTTAATCAAGAATTAGACAGCCATTAAAAGTTTATAATCACTGTAAAAACCTTCAAAAATAAAAGTTAGCTTTTTATAATTTAAAGGTTTTTCAATCAACAGAAAAAGAATTAGATAGCCATTAAAAGTTTATAATCACTGTAAAAAACTTTCAAAAATAAAAAATCCCGATTATAAAAAAAATAAAAAAATAAAAAGGATGAAAACTATTTTTTACCTTTTATGTAAACAGTACCAAGCAGACATAAAGAAACTAATAATAAATACAACGGATTACCAGTACCATAATTAAGATGACAAGCCACATCGTCCATATTTTTACCAGTTTCTGTTTTGGTTCCGTTATTAGTTAAACTAGACTCTGTCATATTAGTTTTGTTAGTAGTTGAATTGGACCCTGTATTGTTAGTATTGTTTGTGTCATTGTTATCTGTTGAGTTGGTGATGTTTTTAACTTCGGTTGTATTCATTGCAGATTTATTTCCAGTTTCATTAGATGATGCTACAACAATATTGGTTAGGTCTCCAGGTTCTAAAGCTTTAAAGTAAACTGTGAAGTTAGATGATTCGCCAGGAGCCAAGACCTTATTCAAGGTATAAACATTACTATCTCCACTCCAGTCCGCACCCTCAAAATGACTAAATTCCAAACCATCAAATGAACTTTCTGTAACCTGAACATTAGAGAGGTTACAATCACCAGCATTTCTAACCACAATAGTGAAGCTAGTTATATTGCCAATATACACCACTTTAGTATTAGTTATCTTAAGAACCTCCAATCTAGGATCGAAGACCACTGTTTTATTGCTTGAGTTAGACAAGGTAATATTATCAAACCCTGCTGTAACATTATTTGTAAATGTACCGTTAGCTGTTGTATTGAATAATAGAATTAAACTTACAGTTTGATTTGGAGCAAGTAAAGAGTCTAATACAAACAAGCCATTTGTATAATTCCAATCTGCACCTAAACTTCCATTTTCATATCCTACAAGTACCAGTTCCTTATCAAAGTCAGAGTCATTTATAAATACATGACTTAAAGTAGATCCCCCATTATTAAGTACGGTTATGTTAAATCTTACAATATTTCCTTTTAGAACATTAGCATCTAATGTTTCTTTTACAACTGTAAGATTATCATAGAATGGCTCTAATTTGAACATTACCATATTTTGATTGTTGTTTCCATTATAGAAACTTCTAAACACCATATATGCTTTAGTTCCATTACTTAAAGTCTTAATAGCATGGGTCGTATTCACACGGAAACCACTATTATAAAGATTTACCACATTTTGAATTTTTGAGTTGGTGCTCTGTGTAAAGTCACTGTCTGTGAAAATCCAGGTTAAATTTTGCATTTCACTTAAAGCCTTTTTACCTGTATCAGACTGGTCATCAGACAATGTCTCATAGTAAGTATAGTATAGAATCTTTAGATATTCCTCAACATTAGTGTTGGTTTTATAGTTGTAAACTGTTCTCAATCCGTCACCTAATGATCCGGAATCTGGCGGCAGATTATAATGTTCCAGACAGAAACAATAGAACCCATCTGAGGTAATTGATTGCATTTGAGCTGAGACATATGGATAATAATACTCTTTTAGGGCAGTGCCATTAATCAGGGAATTAATGAAAGTTACATTGGCAAATATCTCAATACCATATCCCCTTGAGGCTTCATTATTTATAAATACGGAATTATTAATAAGGGCATCATTTATAAATAAGGCAGCACCCATTTGAGCCTTGTTATCTATGAATGTACTATTTACAATAGTTCCATTTCTAAGACTAACCGCTCCACCATAACTTCCTGCAGTATCATTTATAAAACTGCAATTGACCATATTATTATTTAAATGATCAGCTATTAATGCACCACCACCTAAATAAGCGGTATTATTTGTGAAATTACTATTTTTTACTGTTATAGAACCGTCATATGAATATAAAGCTCCACCTTGATATGATGCAATATTGTTTGTAAATACTGAATTATTTATATCCATATCATTTATGGTATAAATAGCTCCACCATTACCATATGAACCTGTAGTTACATTATTTGAAATAAATCTAGAGGATTCAACATCAGCATAACCAGAGTAAACTGCTCCACCGAGATTATTAGCTCCAGCAAGATTATTACCAGTATTATTTTCAAATGTAGAGTTTATTACAGTCAAATATCCATAGTCATAGAATGGTAAGTATTCACAGTATACTCCACTACCATAACCTGCAGTATTGTTTACAATACTGGAATCTATTATGGTTAAGTTTCCCCCGGCAAATACTCCTCCACCGAATTCTGATGCCAAAGAATTTTTAACCGTAGAATTTACTAAATAAACATTAGTTCTATCGGCAAATATTGAACCACCTGCAGAACCTAATGCTGTAGATGATCCTGCTCTTGCTATGTTTCCGTCAAATAATGAATCATATATATAGAGCATCCCTCTTTCCATGTGTATTGCTCCACCGTCACCGCCATTTAATGCAATACAATTTGTGAAGTTTGAATTGGTGATGTTCAAATTACCATTTACAAAGTATATGCCACCAGCAGGTGAAGCTGTATTGTTAGCAAATAGAGAGTTTATAACTGTAAGGTTGGAATTATCAGACTTTACAACAGTTCCCCTTCCACCTGCAAATGTAAATCCATCGATTACCACACAAGTATTATTAATTATGAAAACTGAATTAGATCCGGAAGGAGTAATTGCAGGATTATCCATACCTTCCAATATGACATTAGAGTTTATGGTGAGATTTGATTCTGCATAATTTCCTTTCTTAACAATTATCCTGGTTATATCATTAGTATTTGCTAATTGAATTCCATGGGCTATTGTTCTAAATGGTGAACTCTCACTACCATCATTTGAATCACTGCCGTCCATAGAAACATAATATATTACTGGATTTTCATCACCTAATATTCCATCATCTTTAACAGATGTGTTATTAAGTATCACAATATTGTTTGAAACATTAGAGCCAAGTTTTGAAACATTTGTTCTATCTGTACTTTTACCCTCATCACTAATTGTAGTTTCATTAGTAGAGGATTTATCAAGGGATGTCTCAACTGTAGAGGTAGTATTTTCTACAATATTATTTTCAAGATTGTTTTCCACAATATCCATAGCCGAATCATTGGCAACATCGGACAGATTATCAACTACAGCACCTGATTCATTACTAATCATTGAGTCCAGATTGCCTGTTGAATTATCTGCCCCTGAAATAGATGTGACTGATATAATCAATAAGGAAATCAATAACATAAAGACCAGCGAGTTTTTCAATATTTTCACCTCCAATTAATTTTTTAAAAAAAATGTACTAAACTATAATTTTTTAAAAAAATATTAACATATTATTCAGGACATTCTAATAAAAGATTTTCACCAAATAACCATGGAAAATCATATATCAATAATTTTAACACAAAAAATAGTTTTGTACAATACAAGGTTTCTACATCATATTACTTATAAATTATGGATTCTTAAAAAATTTAGAAAAAAAGTTTAGGTATACCTAAATATTTATATACTAGTTTGTTCTAACTATTATACAAGAAATTTAGGCATACCTAAAAATCACATTACCTTTAAAATTTTCTCTCTCAAAAATTTAAAAAAGGTTTCGTTTTCATTACACACAAAATATTATCTGCCAAGGAAAAATAATATTATGCTTTAAATTTCTTAGATAAACACCTGGATCAAAAGTCAAAAACATATAGCCTTAAATCACACTCTTAAAAAAAAAATTAGAAACTGACTTTTGATTCAAAGGAGTTTAACTTTTTTTATACTAGATTTTTTATATTTGCTAGACAAATTAACAAATCCACAGATTAACAAATCAATACACTAAAACCAGTTAATACTTTTAAATAATAAAAAATAGCTATTTTATAATTTTTTCAAACCAATGACCATTACAAAAAAATAGTTTAGATTTTCATGTCTTAGACTTATTGAAGATTCCTTAATAAAAAAAAACTAGAAAAAGAGGTTATTAAAATTGATGATACTATAACTGGATAGCCTCATGGTGAATCTCATCATTTTCCCTACCTTCATAGAGAATGTCACCAAATTTAGTTAATTTATCAATACCCTTAACCTCATCCTTAAATAATGGAACCTGGGTAATCTCCTTATCTGGGAATTTCTGATCAATTAAAGCAAGACGTTTTTGCTGTAGTTTATATCTTGAATGACAGAAGTCACAGTCATCAATATCCGGCATTACCTGGTTTACAATAATACCGTCGGTTGTCATGTCAAACTTATTTAATGATTCGATAGCCCTTTCAGACTCATAGATTGACATCTCCTCAGGAATTACAACCATCTTGAATGTGGTTCTCTCAGGGTCTGACAAGATTTTTTTAGCCTTCTCAACATCTTTTTTGGTCTGCTCCAATTCAGCAGCTGTTTGCTGTTCATCCACATCCATAAATGGAATAATGCTTTTGATTTTATTTGCAGCTTCCCCAAGCTTTGCCTTGGCTTTCATCATTCTTCCAACCCATGACTCCATTAAATCCGGAAATGAAAGCAATCTTAAGGTATGCCCTGTAGGAGCGGTATCGAACACCACCATATCATAGTCATCACTATCATCGTTAATGATACGCATGAACAATTCAAATGCCGCAGTCTCATCGGCACCTGGAGCAGATGATGCAAGGTCCATCTGATCGGACAATAAATCCAATCCCATTGCAGTGTTTTTATCAGTCAATGTTTTACGTGCATCTAATTCCCTTTGCTTTTCCTCCATTGCAACATCAGGATCTATTTCCATACCCCAGAGGTTTTCTGTAATGAATTTTGGATATGGTCCGATATACATCTCAAGTGAATCTGATAGGGAGTGTGCAGGATCTGTTGATACAAGTAATGTTTTCTTACCATTACGTGCTAACCATAATGCAGTTGATGCAGATACTGAGGTTTTACCTACTCCACCTTTTCCACCTACAAATACAAAGGTAGTTTCATCTTTCTTAAAATTGAACAAGTCTTTAAATGCCATAACGATTCCTCTATAAGTTTTAGCTATTAAGTAATTAAATATTGATTGTTTACTTTTATAAATTTAAACCTTGAATCAATTAAATATATAAATAGATTCATAGTTTTAATTTAAAAATTATAAATAAACTAAATCGTTTAATAGTAATTTAGATTTATAAAAAAATTTTAGAAACTTTTAGTAACTAAAAGTAATTATTATAAAAATTATATTTTCTAATATATAACCTTTTTTAAAACATGCCTATCATATATAATATATTATTATAGTAGATTAATTTCAAATATAAAATTGAAACTTAAGATACCTAGATAATTATTTTAAATAGTTTAAGAATAAAACCAAACTAAAAAATAGTCTAGAAATAATAAACTAAAAAAACGTAGTTTAAAAATATAATGCCCTTGAATACTATGAATACTAAAGAGCTATTTGATGAAATCCATGATTATATGATTAATTATGACCATGTAAGAGTGCCACATGGATATTCCACAGATCCAATAAGCTTGATTACAAGATATAATTATTATACATATAAAGAAATCATTAATAGGAAACATCCTGGAAGTTCTAAAATAAAAGTAGATGATGATGAAGTTAATGATTTTAAAAATAGAGTTGACTACTATTTTGAAGAGAACTCACCAGGTGATTATGAGTATAGGGATTTTATAAAATATATTTCACTATATCTGACTTTTATTGTTAAGAAGCCACTACATCCAGTCGGTATAAAATCCAAAAATATGACTGTTACAAAAGAGAACAGTGAATTTTACTGTACTGGAAAAAAGAGGTTTATTAAGGAGAAGAATTCTTTATGTAAGTACTGTGTTAGTAAGTCAAAGAGTAATTAATGATATAATAAATCATTAAAAAACAGAATAAAATTAATACAGATAAGGGAATCTGGATTTGCTGAAAAAAAGTGAAAGATCATTTTTATTAATATTTGATGGTTTATCTAAACAGTAATCAAAAGAAATTGAACTTTAACTATTTATCAATATTTTAATTTTAAAACTTCCCATAACTACTATTTTTAAGAATCCCTGATTAATTTTTAAAAAATCATCCTAGATTATCAAACCATCACATATAAAAAATCAGTATTATAAAATAATTTTAAATAAATTAAAAACAATATATAATACATTAATATATTTTTATAAAAAAAATACTGAATATGTGATTTTCATGTATACATTACCTAAGCTAGATGAAGAGAAAGTAAATGAGGAAATTTGCTTATTTATACAAGACAAGGTATCAAAGGCAAATTGTGATGGTATAGTTATAGGTTTAAGTGGAGGTATAGACTCTACTGTTTCAGCATACTTATCTGTTGAAGCTATTGGATGTGAAAACGTTTTTGGAATACACATGTATTCATCAACAACACCAAAAGAGGATACAGACCATGCAAGATTAATGGCAAGACTCCTGGACATAAAGTATAAAGAGGTCAATATTGACAGCATTTCAGATGAGTTTATAAAGATGGCGCATAGGGATGGTAAATACAGTGATGACGCTGTACAGCTTGCAGACGGAAATCTCAAGGCAAGAATCAGAATGTGTTTACTATACTATTATGCTAACCTAAGAAATTCATTGGTTATAGGTACTGGAAATAAAAGTGAACTTTACATCGGATACTTCACAAAGTATGGTGATGGTGGCTGTGATATGGAGCCTATTGGAGACATATATAAAACACAGTTAAGATCACTTGCAAGATCATGGAAGATTCCAGAGGAAATAATCGTAAAACCTCCAAGGGCAGGATTATGGCCTGGTCAGACTGATGAGGACGAGATAGGTCTAAGTTATGAACTCTTAGATAAGCTTTTATACATGGCTATTGATAAGAATCTGGACAACAAGACAATAAGAGACAATCTTAACATTAGTGACGATACAATCAATCTAATCAGAAATAAGGTAATAAGTAGCCGCCATAAGATAGAGATTCCGGAATCTCCTAAAGTATCCAACTTTAAGATTTAAACCTTTATTATTTTTTTATAAGAAAAGGCTTCTTAAAAAATTAGCTAAAAAAACGATATGATTTGCATATTGGTTTTTTAGCTTGAAACTGTGTTTATATTCATTAGATAAAATTTACTTATTTTATAGGTCGATTTTTAACATTACGTACTTAACTGAAAAAAGATAGAATAATGGTGATTTAGTGTCAGAGAATATTGAGAAAAAATGGCAGAAGAAATGGGAAGACGCAAAGCTATTTGAATCAAATCCAAATGATAAGAAGAAAATGTATATTACCGTAGCTTTCCCATATCCAAGTGGTGCAATGCATGTGGGACATGGAAGAACATATACTGTTCCGGATGTCTATGCAAGATTCAAAAGAATGGAAGGTTATAATGTCCTATTCCCAATGGGTTGGCATGTGACCGGAGCTCCTGTTATCGGAATTGCAGACAGGATTAAAAACAAGGATCAATGGACCTTAGATTTATATGAGAATGTGCACAAGGTACCTAAGGAAACACTTCCAAAATTGGCAGACCCTATTAACATTGTAAAATACTTCTCAAGCGAATACCATGATGTCATGAGCAAGATGGGTTACACCATTGACTGGAGAAGAGAATTTAGAACCATCGACCCTACCTTTCAGAAATTTGTCACATGGCAGATGAAAACCCTTAAGAGCAAAGGTCTAATCATACAGGGAGAGCATCCTGTAAAATACTGTCCACATGACGAGAACCCTGTTGGAGACCATGATCTTCTTGAAGGTGAAGGTGTTGGTGTTAATGAACTTACACTTTTAAAATTCCCACTTGAGGACAGATTCCTTGTAACTGGTACCTTAAGACCTGAAACTATCTTTGGTGCAACCAACATCTGGTTAAATCCTGAGGTCCACTATATTCTAGTTGAGGTTGAGAAAGGCAGATCTGAAGGTGAGAAATGGGTAATGTCTGATGATGCATACTACAACATCTCAAACCAGAAGGACTTAAAGGTCCTAGGAGATATCGACCCTAAAGAAATCATTGGTAAAATTTCTAAAAACCCTGTAACAGGTGAGGAAATTCCAGTATTCCCTGCAAGTTTTGTAGATGCAGAATATGGAAGCGGAGTGGTATTCTCAGAACCTGCAGATGCACCTGCCGATTATATTGCACTTCGTGATTTAAAAAACAATGAGGAATTGATCAAGGAATATGGGCTTGAGGAAGCTGTCCTAAAGGCCGAACCTAGAAATGTTGTAACTGTTAAAGGTTATGGCCAAATTCCTGCAAAGGAAATTATTGAAAAACTAGGTATTGAAAACCAGGATGACCCTAAAGTACATGATGCAACCGAGGAATTATATAAAACAGAACACAGCAAGGGTTATGTAAGTGACCATATACCTAAATATGGGGGTAAGAGAGTTGCATATGTAAGAGATGAGGTTAGAGATGATCTGATAGAAGAAGGACATGCAGACATCATCTATGACTTTGCAGAAAGACCTGTTATCTGCCGTTGCGGTCACCGCTGTGTTGTAAAAATACTTGATGACCAGTGGTTTATGAAGTACTCAGATGAAGAGTGGACAGAAAAGGCAAATGAGGTTCTTAAAGGAGAGACAATAATTCCATCAGAGATAAGGTCAAACTTTGAATACTATCTTGGATGGTTAGATGACTGGGCATGTTCCAGAAGGGTAGGTCTTGGAACACGTGTACCATGGGACAAGAAATGGCTGTTCGAGCCATTAACCGATTCAACAATGTACATGTCATACTATACAATAGCCAAATACCTAAAGGACATGGACCCTGAACTTCTAAATGATGCATTCTTCAATAAGGTGTTCCTGGATATTGACTCCGATGACATCAAGGTTGACAGTGAGACCGTAAGTAAAATCCGGAATGAATTCAACTACTGGTATCCCCTTGACTGGAGACTATCTGCAAAGGATCTTGTTGGAAACCATTTAAGCTTCCTAATGTTTGCACACTCTGCAATATTCCCTAAGGACAAGTGGCCTAAGGGTACCGTTGTATTTGGTATGGGTCTTCTTGAAGGAAACAAGATGTCCTCCTCCAAGGGAAACGTTATTTTACTCAATGACGCAATAGACCAATACTCTGCAGATGTTGTAAGATTATTCCTCATGAGTTCAGCAGAACCATGGCAGGATTTCGATTGGAGAGAAAAGGAAGTGAAAGGTACTCAAAGAAGACTTCAGTGGTTTAGGGAATTCGCATCCAAAGTAAACGAGGTTGCAGGTGGAAACCTTAATTTATCCGACATTAAGGAAGTGGAGCTTACAAGGAATATTGACAAATGGATGATAGGCCAATTAAACAAACATGTCAAGAATGCAACAGAGGCACTTGAGGTGTTCCAGACAAGAAAGGCATCACAGGAAGCATTGTTCCTACTTAAAAAGGATGTGGACCACTACCTATACAGGGTAAAACACATTATCGATAATGGTGATGAGGGTGTTATCTATGTATTATCCACACTTCTGGATAATTGGATCAGGTTACTTGCACCATTTACACCACATACCTGTGAGGAATTATGGTCCACCTATGGCGGTGAGGGCTTTGTATCAGAGGCATCCTGGCCGGAATATGATGAGTCTTTAATTAGTGATGAGATTGGTACATCAGAGGCACTTATCCAGAATGCAGTACATGATATTACAGAGATCGAGAAGATGGTTGACACTGATGTAAGTAAAATCCACCTATACCTTGCACCAGACTGGAAATGGGATTTATATGAAATAGCCTCAGAGGTAGGTAAACCAGATATTGGTCAGATCATGGGAAGGGCCATCAAAGCAGATATCTACTCCGATAAAAAAGCAATAGCTCAAAACGCTAAAAAGATTAGCCGTGAGATAACCAAAACCCCATATGTTGGAAAGATTGATGAGGAGTCAATCTTTGAGGATGGTAAAGCATATATGGAGGAGGAATGTGGTAGTGAGATAGTCATCCATACCGACGACTCATATGATCCGCAGAACAAGGCCCGTAATGCAATGCCATATAAGCCAGCCATATTTATTGAATAATTGGTAAAATATAATATTCAATAGATTTATGTATTAAATTTTAAAATTTAATATTTTTAGATAAATTAATAGTTAATTTTTAATTAAATTAACTAACTTTTTTTCCTATTTTAAACTTGAACTTCTTCAAAATTCAATTTTTCACTTAAAATACAATATAAAAATGTAAAACCATTTTTTATTATCTAACAGATTTTTTTATTAAATTCAACTTTTAAACCTAAAGTGAAAATTAACTTAATACATAATTTAAAGACCAAAATTTAAAAAAAAATAAAAAAATATAAAACGAAAAATAATTAGAAGAAAATTTTAAAATTATAAAAAAATATTAAAAAAAAGATTTTATAATATTATATATTTTAAGCATATTTCAAGTGTAAAAATTGATAAAACTTTAGTTAAAATTAAAATAAATATAATTTCAAAAATTTTCTTTAATCTAAATATAAAGATTAAATTAGAATCATCTTAATTTATACCACTTAAAACACTCATTTTTTTTAATATTTAATAGATCTAATAAGTTTTTAAAAAATTTAAAAATTATTATAACTTTTTATAAATTAAAAATTTAAAAGACAAATAACATTTTATTTTTAATTTAAAGGATCAAATATCAATATTTAACTTAATGAAGAATGAATAATAATTGTGCAAGTCTCAGTTATTTTTGCATTTTAATACCTTTATTTAATTTTTATTACAAAAATTATTTTAATTTAATTGATTTAAATTAAATTTAACTTATTAATTTTACTTATTTATTTAAAATATTTGTTATTTTTTAATTAAGATAAATTTAAATAAATAATATCCTCATGATTAAATAGAAATCTTTTTATATAAATTGTGCAATACTTTATAAACAAAGGTACTTTTAAGAGACTTGCACAAAAATCTTAAAAAAGAAGAATTTTTCATTCTCTAAAGAGTACTTTCAAGAAAATTTTTTGACTATTGCAAAACATAATCTAATAAAACAAGGATTGCGACAATATTTTCTTTCTTCCATACTTTCAACTCCTATATTGCAAAACATAATCTAATAAAACAAGGATTGCGACTTCTTGATCTGTCAACTGTGACAGGTCTATTTTAGTATTGCAAAACATAATCTAATAAAACAAGGATTGCGACAAGATTCAAATATTCTTTTAGCCTCAGTTATCATTTATTGCAAAACATAATCTAATAAAACAAGGATTGCGACTTCTTCTTTCATTTTTCTTCACTTCCATTTTTTTCATTTGTATTGCAAAACATAATCTAATAAAACAAGGATTGCGACGAGATATAAATGATTTTCATCTATACACATTTGTAAATTGCAAAACATAATCTAATAAAACAAGGATTGCGACTAACCTTACAAGTATCACTACTGGTCTTGTTGGTGTTATTGCAAAACATAATCTAATAAAACAAGGATTGCGACAGCTATTGTGGAAATTGAAAGACATTTCCACTAAATTGCAAAACATAATCTAATAAAACAAGGATTGCGACCTGTCTCTTGTCTTGTTTTTGTTTTTTATTGGTTCTATTGCAAAACATAATCTAATAAAACAAGGATTGCGACTTGAGAATGGTGATGTCTCTAAGGTGCATGATGTATTTCAAATTGCAAAACATAATCTAATAAAACAAGGATTGCGACTTCTGATACTTCTAATAATATATTATCAATATCATATT
>JBJEIL010000043.1:0-13476 GCA_051876995.1 Methanobrevibacter sp.
ATGCGCATATCCTCTACTTCACCAGTAGTACCAGTAGGTATATATCTAACAGTTTTACCTTCCTCTATTACCCTACCAATAGCATCTAAAATATCCATCAATATCATCTCTACAAAATGAAATTATCCTTTAATTATATTAACATCCAATAACACATAATCCCCAATACTTTTAATATTGTCATATCTTACAACAACTTCATCATTAGATATTATATTTTTTTTAAGAGAAATTGTAAGTTTTTGAATTTGACCAGATTCACTATCAAAATCAGCATCCACTACTTTTCCAACTTCTTTAGCATCAGTATCCAATACCGTCATACCTAATAAATCTTTAACTTTCATAAGAAGTCTCTCCTAAATAAATTTTAAAAATATTCAAATCTAAATATTAATTAATTAAGAATTTAACAATAAAAATATAAATAATTAACTAATATATTTCTATTAAGAAAATTAAATATTCAAAATAGAACTAATTTTATCATTTTTTAAAAAAAATTATTTTAATATTATGTTTGAGGATAATATGACAGAAGAAACATTAGATAAAGCTTGTAGAATTATTATTGACAATATTCTAAATGGCCAAATCCAGAATCGTAAGGATTTAGAAGTTGAGAAAAGACAATTATGTAGACAGATGAAACTTTCTAAATTTATGAGCAATGCGGATATTTTAGAGCGTGCAAGCTACGAGGAGATGGATTTAATCACACCGATACTTCAGAAAAAACCTACCAGAACTTTATCAGGTGTTGCAATTGTAGCGGTTATGTGCCATCCACATAAATGCCCACATGGAAGATGTTTTTACTGTCCTGAAAGTAGTACAGCACCTCCAAGTTATACCGGTGAGGAACCTGCTGCCTTACGTGGAAGAATGTTTAAATTCCATCCCTATATTCAAACTTACAATAGACTAATGCAACTTCACAAAGTAGGACACCCTATAGACAAGGTTGAACTTATTATTATGGGGGGTACTTTCCCATCATTGGACATTTGTTATCAGGAATGGTTTGTCTCCCAATGTCTTAAGGCAATGGTTGATTTTGGTATTGTTCTTGATGATGTTGAGATTAAACATCATGGAAGCACTAGAAATCTGGATTTAGATGACATTGATAAGAATATTCTAAAACAATATCCTCCATATTCCAATGGACTTGTAAAACCATATAAGCCAAATGATTATGTGATTCTAGAGGACATTCAAAAGGCAAATGAATCCTCTAAAATAAGATGTATTGGAATGACATTTGAGACAAGACCCGATTACTGCAAACCCGAACATATAAACAGAATGTTGAAGATGGGAGTGACACGTGTTGAATTAGGTGTTCAGACCATACATGATGATATTTACAGACGTGTTAAGAGAGGCCATACCGTAGCAGACAGTATTAATGCAAATAGAAACCTCAGAGATTCTGCCATTAAAGTTGCAATGCACTTCATGCCAGGACTGTTCCAGAATCAGAAAGAGGATCTTGAAATGTTTAAAACCATATTTACAGATCCGAACTATAAGCCGGATATGTTAAAGATCTATCCAGTACTTGTAACTAAAGGTAGCGAACTATATGATCTATGGCTTAAGGGCGGATATGAACCATATACTACCGAAGAGGCTGTGGATTTAATAGTTGAAATCAAAAAAATACTACCCAAATGGGTTAGGACCATGAGGATTCAAAGGGATATTCCAACAACTCTAATACAAGGGGGAATATCTAATTCAAATCTTGGAGAGTTTGTATATAAAAGACTGGAAGAGGAAAATATTAACTGCCAATGTATAAGATGTAGAGAAATTGGTCATAAAGAAACAAAAGAGGAATATACAATCGATGATTATCAACTATTTGAGGAAAGCTATGATTGTTGTAATGGTGTAGAACATTTCTTGTCCATAGAGGACAAAAACGAGGAAAGTCTTGCAGGATTTTTAAGACTAAGACTTCCATCACCACAGGCATTCAGAGAGGAAATTACTGACAAATCAGCTTTAATCCGTGAACTACATGTTTATGGAAATCTTATACATATTGGTAAAAAATCAAATAAGATAGGTCAACATACCGGTTTTGGAAAACAATTACTTAAAAGAGCTGAAGAAATTGCAATAGACAATAATAAAGAAGAAATACTGATTATAAGTGGAATCGGTACTAGAAACTATTACCGTAAATTTGGTTATGAAAGAAAAGGACCATATATGGCTAAAAAATTAGTATAAAATTTAAATCCCAACTTAGATTTGGTACTATAAAAAATTTTCGGTTAGGATTATATAATAAAAGTTATATATGAATTATAAATGTTTATATACTTTTAAAATTATAATTAAGAAATTAGTAGGGAGAAAAAACGAGGTAAAATTATGAAGAACAAATCACCAAGAGAACTTGCAAGAAGTATGGAATTTACTTACTTAGATAATACTGCTACAAAAGAAGATATGAAAGTATTCTGTCAAATTGCAGATGATTGGAACATGTTTTCTGTTGTGGTAAGTCCTTGTTATGTTAAATTAGCATCCGAATTACTTGAAGACAGTGAAGTTAAAGTAGGAACTGTTGTAGGTTTCCCATTAGGCACTAATGATAAAAGGGTTAAAGCATTAGAAGCTAAAATTGCTGTTGAGGATGGGGCAGATGAAATTGATATGGTAATGAACATTCCAGCATATGAAAATGGAGATTACCAACTCATTCTTGAGGAAATCTCAGCCGTAAGAGCTGAAATTGGTGATAGAATTTTAAAAGTAATTATTGAAACAAATTACTTCCAAGAAGACGACATTAGAAAAATCAGTAAACTAATTGACAAAAGCGATGCAGATTTCATTAAAACCAATACAGGATTTACAGGAAACAATACTTTTAATGAAATGATCACATATATTCAAATAATGACAACTGCAGCACCTCATACAGAGATTAAAGCATCTGGAGGTATTAAAAACCAAAAAACTTGTTTAAGATATTTAGCTGCAGGTGCAAGTAGAATTGGATCATCTACCGCAAACCTTATTCTTGAAGAATATCAAAATTTACTCGAGAACAAAGCTTATAAACCTAGAAAGATTAGTTTGTAATCATTTATTCTTCTACTTTTTTTTAAATTTTAAAAATTATATTTTAAGTAAATCATTCACTATTTTTTATTAGAATTCCAATTAAAAAATTGAATTCCAATCATATTATAATAACACATATCTATTTTTTAAAAACTTTAATTCTAGAATTCAAAGGAAATTTAAATTAGAAATTATTAAATTATAAAACTAAAATCTACACTGAAAGACTATATTATTTAATTAAAATATTAAATAATAATTTACTATTATAATATTTTTTATTTAACTAGATTAACTGTAATATGAATTTAATTTGTATCTAATTTTATATTATGAGATAATAATTTGTAGATATAGATATCTTTAATAAAAATTTGATAATATTAAAATTTTAAAATTAAGAAGGTGATTTTCAAGATGTATTTGAAATAATAAATATTCAAATATGGGACTAATTGAAAAAATCGAAACAGAAAATTACTAAATAATAGCTAAAAAAAACAAAATATTACAAAAGATACACTAAAATAAACAAAACAAACAAATATACAACAAAATTACAAAAAACTAGATAAAAAATCAAATATAACAAAAAAAATACTAAAATAAACAAAACAAATAATATACAACACAATTATAAAAATAGTTGAAATTTAAAAAATAAATCATGAAAAAAGATGTATCTAGTGCCATGGGCCGGACTTGAACCAGCGACATCTAGATCTTCAGTCTAGCGTTCTCCCATCTGAACTACCATGGCATATGGTCCGGACGAGATTTGAACTCGTGATCCCCTCCACGTCAAGGAGGTATCATACCCCTAGACCACCGGACCTACAAACATACATACCTATTATAGTTTATAGATTCTCATATATAAAGATTACTATTTCTTTATTAAAATCTAAGGATTTTTTAAAAAATATCAAATCTTATCCAAGAATAACTACACTAAAAAACAGCTTAACTAAAAAAATTTAAAAATAAGTAATTGGCCATAGAACTGGCCAAACTTATAAAAAAATTCATCACTAACTGGATGCAAATTAAGAAACCTATTTGATAGCTAATTTTACATCAGTAGCTTTGACAGTTTTTCTACCAGCATGGCGTGCAAAATCAACAGATTTTCTTGCTAATTCTTCACCTTGTTCTTCTAAAGCTTCAGCTAATGCAATTTTTGCTTCATCGGAAATTCTTTGTGCTCCAGCATTTTTTAAGATACGACCGACTGGTGCGATTGGTAATTCACTCATTTTTTCACCTCCAAATAATAGTTGTTCTACATAGTATATAAAGGTTTCGTTAAAAAATGGTTAAAATAAGCTAATATTTACTTAACATAATTAATATTATTTTTATCATGAATTAAAAAATTATTAACATATTACTATTAAAAAATACTAAAAAAATTAAAACTTATAAGTTAAACTAGCATTATAAGCAATTAAAAAATTCGAAAATTAAATCTATTTAAATATCTCAAATTACGAATAAAAGAACAAATAACCTTTAAAATAGTTTAAAAAACCAAATAAAATATGTTTTTTATAAAAATTAATAATATTTCTTAAATTGATTAAGTAAATTGTTTTAACATTTTAATTACTAAAATAAATGATAGTTAATCAAAATATATCTTTAAAAACCCTTAAAATTCATCATGTTTTTTTAAAATTTTAAATAATGTTTTAAGATTTCAAATAAAAGATAAATATAAATATTATATAAAAATATTAATAACTAATAGAATATTAGAAAGATTAAAAAAATATCAACCCATATTAATAAAACTATCAAACTTATTTTATGGATTTATTAAAAAAAGGATTTAATAAAAAGACAATTAAATAGTATTTGATTAATTTTTATTAGAAATTATTAAATTTAATAATTTTAGTTATTTTAATTAATATGAAGCATATAATTATTAATTTGTGATATAATGAGTTTTAAAAATTATTTATTATCTAAAAGCAATAGTTACAACTATTATAAAAGTAATTACACCAAGTTAAATAAAGAAAATGAAAAAGTTAATGGTGAACTTAAGAAATGTAGGGAAGATAATAGATTACTTCTAGAATCTATTGATGATGTTATATCAAGTGGCATAGATAGATATTGTCCTATATGTAATAAGAAAATTCCATTTTTCACACCAATCTATGGTAGAAAACATGCATTTTGTCCTAGTTGTAAATCCTTAGAAAGAACAAGACTTCTTTTTTATTATATAAACAATAATTACAACATTTTTAATTTGAAAGAAAATAAAAGATTGTTGCATTTTGCTCCGGAAAAGGCCTTGTTTAAAGAATTTGATAATTTAAACAATATTGATTACTGGCCAGTAGATATTAATCCAAAAAATAATATAAGAAAACAAGTAGATATGTGTGATATTCCTTTTGAAGATAATTCATTTGATTTTATTATTTCATGCCATGTACTAGAACATATTCTAGATGATAAAAAAGCAATGTCCGAATTATACAGAGTAATTAAACCAAATTCCCAAGGGGGGATAGTATTTTTAATGGTCCCCATATTTAGAGAACTAAATGAAACCTTTGAAAATCCGGAATATAATACTGATGAATTAAGAACAAAATATTTTGGTCAAAAAGATCATGTTCGAAAATATAGTACCGACTTTAAAGATAGATTAGAATCTGTAGGATTTGATGTTACCTGTTATGATCCTGTAAAATTAGATAAAGAAATAAATGAAAGATATGGTTTTTTAGATAAAGATATTATTTTCATTTGTAAAAAACAAAAATAAACAATTTTTAAATAAGCTAAAAAAATGATTAATCTACAATCTCACCTAATAGATAGGTGCTTGTAGCATCGTTTATTTTAACATTGACAAAAGAACCAATTTCAGCTTCAGGAACAATTACCGGAATATAGGAATATGTTTTTCCCATAAATCCACCTTTAGAACCCTTACCAACAATTAAAGTTTCTAATGTTTTACCAATTAACTGTTTATTCTCTTCCTCGGTTATCTCTTCCTTAATATTAGTAAGTTCCTTAGATCTTCTTTTCATTACTTTAAACGGAATTTCCTTAAGTGAGGATGAAAGGGCACCTTCCCTATGTCTATATTTAGATAGATGTATTAAGCTTGGTTTAATCTCCCTCAATAATTTTATAGTTTCCTCGAAATCCTCTTCTGTTTCTGTTGGATAACCTACTATAATATCAGTTGCAAGGGTTAAATCAGGAATCTCGCTTCTAACTTTTGATACAAAATCCTTATATTCTGCAATTGTATGGCGACGATTCATGTCCTTTAAAACCTTATCACTACCAGTTTGTACAGGTAGATGCATGAATTTATATACCTTTGGCATTTTAAATGCCTCGATTATACCGTCAACATCATCGAAAATGTTTTTAGGATGCATCATTCCAACTCTAATTTTAAAATCACCGTCTAAACCTGCAACCTCTTTAATTAAATCAGATAGTTTTTCATGGGTGTCATGACCAAATGCTGCAGTATCCTGGGCAGTAAGTTCAATTTCCACAGCACCGTCTTTAATAGCTTGTTCTGCCTCAGCTTTAATATCTGCTATTGGATAAGAATGAAGAGGTCCGCGGGCCAGTCTTGTACAACAAAAAGTACATTTTCCCATACAGCCTTCACATATTTGAATAATATGCACTTTATCATCACTTTGAACTTTTTTAAGACCTACTTTTGTTTTTTTGGATAAACCTATATCCCTTTCGGTCTTACCCTCATATGCTGCTTTTACAACATCGGCAGTTTTATCTAATTGGTGAGGTCCTATCCAGGAAGTTCCGTCCTCGGCTATCTTTTCAAGTTTTTCCGGATCTATCTCAACCATACATCCACTGACAACAACCTTCTTATCAGGATAATGTTTTTGTAGTTTTTGAATCCTGTTAGTTACCTTGTTTTCTGTTGGTTGTTTTACATAACATGTGTTTACAATAATCACATCGGAATCTTCAGCATTATCAACAAGTTCCATACCATTCTCAGCAAGTACACCTGCCATAATCTGTGAATCCGCCTTATTAAAAGTACATCCAAATGTTTCAATAGATACTTTAATTTGACTCATAATCAGAACCCTAAGTAATTTATAAAAAATAATATGTTAAATTTTTAATTAATAATAAGATAATATATTACTTTACTGTTTATATAATTATTTAATTTTTACATATATCTTAAGGCTATTGGAAAAACTAGGATTAATTGAAATTTCAGGTTCAATATTAAATTAAAAATGAATCTAAAATTCGCAGATAAATAAACAATTGGATTTGAATCACAAAGATATTTGTAAAATATTAAAAATAAAAATAGAAAAAGCAGAAATTCAAACATTTGTTTTAGTAGGCCTTTTTAGAATTCTTAATTTTATTGATTTTAATATTATTTAAAATTAATTTTTTTCCATGTTATAAGAAATTAGAGATAATTTTTGTTCTTCCAGAGTCAAATGGAACTATTAAATATCTGAATAAAAATGTTTTGTTACTTTATATTCATTGTGTTTTTAACTCCTTTTAACACGATAAGCTTATATGTATTTTACTAATATTCAAAATAATCATCTAAATTATAACCCAAATATTATGTTTCAGAAGAAAAACACATTTAATGGATATACAATTACATTTCTATTAAATTTTAATTTGTTTAATTATACTTAATAGAAAATATTTAGTGGGGTTTTAGCATATACAATATCTCCAAGTTTAAGTAAATTATATTTTGAAGTGTTTTTAGTTACAAATTTTATTCTCAAATATTTAATTTAATTTAATTTAATCAACAGGAAAAATTAGTTCCGGAGTTAAGATTTCTAGAATTTAAAGATAATTGGCAAAAAGTTTCATTGAAAGATATATGTATTAGGATTAAAAATAAAAACAAACCTATTGAAACTGAGTTACCATTAACAATTTCAGCCCAATATGGTTTAATTGATCAAAAAAAATTTTTTAACAAAATAGTAGCTAGTAAAAGTTTAGAAAATTACTATTTATTAAAAAAAGGAGATTTTGCATTTAACAAAAGTTATTCAAATGGATATCCTTATGGTGCTATTAAAAGATTAGATAAATATGATAAAGGTGCTGTATCTACATTATATATTTGTTTTAAACCAAAAAAAGTTAATTCAAATTTTTTAAAACAATATTTTGAAACAAATAAATGGTATAAAGAAATTTATAAAATAGCTATTGAAGGTGCTAGGAATCATGGATTATTAAATATATCTATTTCAGATTTTTTCAATACAAAACATTATATTCCACAAAATAATAAAGAACAAATTAAAATATCAAATTTCATTGACATAATTGATGAAAAAATTGAGTTATTAGAAAAGAGTTTGATTCTTAATGAAAGAGTTATACAATCATTTTCAAACTCACTTTTTAAAGATTTAAATTATAAAAATTCAGAAGTAACTATTTTAAGTAAAATATGTACGATTAATAAAGGTGAACAATTAAATAAAGAAGATATGATTTCAAATGGAAAATATTATGTTCTTAATGGTGGTAAAGAACCTTCTGGTTATACAGATAAATGGAATGTATGTAAAAATACAATTAGTATAAGTGAAGGTGGAAATTGTGGTTATGTAAATTTTAATTTTAAGAATTTTTGGGCTGGAGGGCACTGTTATTATTTAAGTAATTTAAAATCAAATATTAAATTATATTATTTATATTATTATCTTAAAGAAAATCAAAGAGAAATCATGAGATTAAGAGTAGGATCTGCTCTTTTTAATATACAAAAAGGAGATATTGAAAATTTTAAAGTATTGGTACCATCTTTTAAAAAACAAAAAGAGATTAGTGATTCTTTATTAATTTTAAATAAAAAATTAGAAATAAATAGAACAAAACTAAAATTATTAAAAACATTTAAAAAAGGATTATTACAAAAAATGTTTGTTTAAATGAACATTTTTTGCATTAAACCATTCTTAAAATTCTTTAAATATTTAATTTTAGTATTTATTATATTGGATTTAATTTTAATATTATTTAATAATGTTCCAATACTCATTTGCATATTCAATGGAGGAATTTTAACTTTTTCTTTTGAATAATCTTTAAAATAAATATGTGGAATTGAAGATCCAATTTTATATTTATTTAAATTCATTGTTTTTAATAAATAATATATGTAAAATATATTAAATCCATTTTTAGGTATTAAATATTCCATTGTTCCAACAATTGAAGAATTTTTATTAAATAAAAATAGATTACCAACACCAGAACCATCTTTAACTATAGCAATATAATCTTGTTTTTGTTCACAAAAATCAATATTCTTTAAAAATCCATTGGCACCATATAATGGATAAATCCCATTATTCTCATTTAATTCATTAATTTTTAAATTTGATGATTTATTAATTAAAATATCTTTTAGTTTATACTCATTATAGTAACTATATTCCCTATTTTTTAATAAAACTTGAACATAATACTTTAAGGTTTGTTCATTAAAATTTAGTAAATCATTAATTAATATATATATAAAAATTTTTTTGATATATAATAAAATAAATCAGTTTATGTATATTAATGAACTTTTTATTAAATTTTGTAGAGAAAGGAATATTAAAGATAGTACTATGAAAGGATATGAATCTGCTTTAAAGAAATATGAATCATTTCATAAGAAAACTATTAATGAATTACTTAATGAAGCAATTAAAGATGAGGAAATGGGAATTCCACTTAAAGAAAGAAAACTTAAGAAAAGACTTCTGGAATATCGTAATTACCTACTAAACAGTACAATGTCACCTAACACTTCAAAAACATATTTCTCAAAATTAAAGACATTTTATATACATTTTGAAATTGAAATACCACATTTACCTGATGCAAAATATGATAAAATATATGAAACAAACTATTTAGATTTACCAACAAGAGAACATATACATCAAGCACTTGAAATAGTGCCAATTGACTTAAAGGCAATAATATTATTCATGTCATCATCAGGAACAGCGAAAGCAGAAACATTATCATTAACAGTAAGACAATTTATTGATGGAACAAGTGAATATCATAATGGAGGAACAATAGATAATATATTAAATGTACTTGAAAAAAGAAATAATGTAGTACCCATATTTTATCTAAAAAGAATTAAAACAGACAAATATTATTATACTTTTTGTTCACCTGAAGCAAGTCATGCTATAGTTAAATATTTAAAAACAAGAGAAGATTTAAAATTAGAAGATAAATTATTTGATTTTACAAGTTCATTATTGTTATCAAGATTTCAGGAAATAAATGATAATATGAATTGGGGATTTAAAGGAAAATATAGATTCTTTAGATCACATACACTAAGAAAATTTCATGCATCCAATATTGGACTAACTGCTGAATATATTGATTCATTACAAGGAAGAAGTAAAAATATAGTACATGAAACTTATATAAAAACAAATCCTCAAAGATTAAAAAAGATTTATATGGGTGCAATGCATAATGTGATGATTTTTACTGAAAAGGAAGAAAAAGAAGAAATAATTAATGAAGAATTCCATATTACAATAAATATTTTTTTAGGTGATAAATATTACAATATCACCTAAACAAACATCTTCTGAAGAAGACCTTTTTTGAATTGTTTTATAATTAATATATTATTATCAATTTTTTCTGATTTTTGATTAATAATATTAATGGAATCAGATATTTTCTTTTGTTCTTCTAAAACAGATGGTAAATATAAACTTTTTGATAAAAAATCTTTATTGGTTATATTCATCGTATTTTTTGCACCTTTTTGTACTATTGGATGTAAATAATTTCTTGTATTAACTGATGATTCAAAATAAGCATCTAAATAGTTACCTAAATATTTTGATTTCGGTGTAAAAACCCCATATAATGGTGAAACCACAACATTTTTGTTATTTTTATTTTGTTTAATTATACCTAATTCAAATCCTGCTGTTGGGCTTTTAGTATAAATTAAATCTCCAGGTTTTACTAATTTATATTTGGATAAATCTTTTGTTGCAAATGATCTTCCCAAATGTTCAATTTGATTAACCACCCCTTTATGTACTGAAACGGAATAAACTTCTTCATTTCCAGTATATTTTAATTTATGTTCAAATAATATTTCACTAAGTTTAATTTCTTTCCAATCTGAATAATATGTTCCATCATTTTTCTTAAATTTGATTTTACCTGTTCTTAATTTTTGTATAAATCCATGTTTATATTCTTTTAGTAAGTTACTTTTCTTTTCTAATAACTCAATTTTTTCATCAATTAATGATAAAAAATTTGAAATTTCTTTTTGTTCATTTATTGATGGTAAATAAATTTTTTCTTTACTATAATCTTTAAAATAGATATGTGGAATACTACTACCAATCTTATATTTTTCTAAATTTAAAGTTTGTAATAAATAATATGCAAATTTTAAATCATTATTATTGATTGTATTTAAATATTGCATAGTTCCAACAACTGAACTTTTTCCATTATATATAAATGAATTTCCAACACCTGAACCATCTTTCACTATTGCTATATAATTTTCTTCTTTTTTATAAAAATTTATGTTTTTAATAAATCCTGATGCCCCATATAATGGATAATTTCCATAATTATCTTCTAAATTGTTAATAGAAAGTTTAGAACTTTCATTATTAATTAAGTTTTTTAATCTTATTAATTTCCACTCATCTTTAAATTCTGGAAATCTTAACTCCGGAACTAATTTTTCCTGTTGATTGTCATCATGTATATCTTGTTTCTTAACAGAAACATTATTATCATCACTCATATTTAACCCCCTAAATTTTAAAATATTGGTGATTGAATTCCAAGTTCTTCACAGATTTTATTAATTTCTTCATCAACTTCTTTTTCTTTAATTGAAATTTCTTTAAGTTCCTTACAAACTTCATCAAGATCAATAGGTTCTTCTTCTTCAAAAGTATCTACATATCTTGGTATATTGAGATTGTAATCATTCTCCACTATTTCTTCCATTGTTGCTTTGTGTGAATACTTATCAATTTCTTCACGTTTAGCATAAGTGTTTACTATTTTATCAATATCTTGTTTTCTTAGTTTATTTTGATTTTTGACTTTTTCAAATTCTTGTGATGCATCTATAAAGAGTATGTCATCATCAGAGGTTCTACATTTTTTAAATACCAATATACATGTTGGAATACTTGTACCATAAAAGATATTTGCAGGTAGACCAATTACCGCATCTAAATAGTTTTTTTCTTCAATTAAATATCTGCGTATTTTACTTTCTGCAGCTCCTCTAAATAATACTCCATGAGGAAGTACAATGCCCATTGTACCATTTTCATCAAGATGATATATCATATGTTGTACAAATGCATAGTCTGCTTTTGATTTAGGTGCTAATTTTCCATAAGCACTGAAACGTTCATCATCAAGGAATGATTTATCTGCACTCCATTTTGCACTGAATGGAGGATTGGCAACGATTGCTTCAAATTTCATGTTCTTGTGCATCGGATGCTCCAATGAGTCTCCTTGTTTAATGTCAAAGTCTTGATATTTAACTCCATGAAGAATCATGTTCATACGTGCAAGGTTATATGTTGTTTGATTTAATTCTTGTCCATAGAAGTTTGCTACGTCCGCTTCTTTAGATACACGTAGAAGCAATGAACCAGAACCACATGTTGGATCATATACTGATTTAATACGTTTTTTACCTAATGTCACGATTTTAGCAAGTACTTTTGAAACCTCTTGTGGAGTGTAAAATTCCCCTGCTTTTTTACCTGCACTAGATGCAAATTGACTTATTAAGTATTCATATGCATCACCAAGAATATCTGATTCACTATTTTCAAGTTCAAAATCAATATCATTTAAATGGAGCAATATTTTTGATATTAATTTATTTTTATCATCATTTGTTCTTCCAAGCTTAGATGAATGAAGATCCACATCTTCGAAAAGATTGCTGAAATCATCCTGACTTTCAGTACCAATACAGGAATTACTAATATAATTTAATGCTTTATTAAGATCATCCAATATGAAATCTCCAACTTTAGCTTTTTTAATAATGCAACTAAATAAATGTTGAGGTTCAATAAAGTATCCCAATGAATCTATTCCTTCATCTTTCAAATCTTCCTTATAGTCATCACGTTCCCATGCTTCTTTAAAAGTGATACCATCCACTTCTAGTTCTTTGTTCATATGAATTTCTAATTTTTCAGAGAGGTATCTGTAAAATATAAATCCCAATATGTAATTTTTCAATTCATTAGCATCCATATTTCCTCTTAATTCATCTGCAATTGCCCATAGTTTACTTTCTAATTC
>JBJEIL010000044.1:0-13345 GCA_051876995.1 Methanobrevibacter sp.
ATAAAGCTCTTTTGGTATCTGCAACAGGTACAGGTAAAACATATGCATCTGCTTTTGCAGTTAAAAAATTTAATCCAAATAAATTCCTATTTTTAGTTCATAGGGAACAAATTGCAAAACAAGCAATGAAAACCTTTAAAAAGGTTTTTAAAGATGAAGATTATAAGTTTGGATTATTATCTGGTAATTCCAAACAAGATGATAAGGATTATCTCTTTTCAACTATTCAAACTATGTCTAAAGATGATGTTTACAGTAAGTTTAGAAGAGATGAATTTGACTATATTATTATAGATGAGGTACATAAGGCAGGTGCAGCTAGTTATCAGAAAATATTAAATTATTTTACACCTAAATTCTGTCTTGGAATGTCAGCATCTCCTGAGAGAACAGATGGTTATAATATTTATGAATTATTTGATTATAATGTAGCACTTAATATTAGACTTCAGGATGCTCTTGAAGAGGATTTACTTTGTCCATTCCATTATTTTGGAATTACTGATTTAACTGTTAATGGTAAAGTTTTAGATGATAACTCTGATTTTCAATATTTGGTGTCTGATGATAGAATCAATTATATACTTGAACAATCTGAATATTATGGATATTCTGGAGATAGGCTTAAAGCACTTGTATTCTGTAGTACTAAAAAAGAGGCTAAAGAACTAGCTAAAGGATTTAATAATAAAGGCCATCCTACAGTTGCACTTACTGGTGAAAATTCTCAAGAAGAAAGGGAAGATGCAATAATAAGATTAACTGATGATAATGTAGAGGATAAACTAGAATATATTATTACTGTAGATATATTTAATGAGGGAGTAGATATTCCAGAAATTAATCAGGTATTACTTGTAAGGCCTACTCAATCATCAATTATTTTTATTCAACAATTGGGAAGAGGTTTACGTAAATTTAAAAATAAGGAATATGTAGTTATTATTGACTTTATTGGAAACTATAAAAACAATTTCTTAATTCCTATTGCATTATCTGGAGATAAATCATATGATAAGGATATTATTCGAAAATATCTTATGGAGGGAAATAAAATAATTAAAGGTTCATCTTCTATAAGTTTTGATGAGATATCTAAAAAGAGAATATATAATGCAATTAATAAGGCAACCTTTAAAACTGCATTATTTAAAGATAAATATTTGAATCTAAAATATAAATTAGGAAGAATTCCTTATTTAGTTGATTTTTATAAAAATGGCGATTTAGATCCTTATTTAATAATAAGTCATAATAGTTTTGACTCTTATTATAACTTCTTAAAGAAATATGATAAAGATTATGATGAGTATTTATCTGATGAAGAGGTTAAATCATTAAAATTTATTACTGATAATTTTGCTGATGGTAAAAGACCACATGAACTTTTAATTCTTAAAATATTGTCCTTAAATTATTATTTTACAATTGAGTTAGTGGAAAAAGCTTTAAAAGACTATAATATTTTCAATGATTTTAAATCTATAAAACATTCATTTAGGATGTTTAATTTAAGTTTCTTTAAAGGTGGAGATAAGGAAAAATATTCTGGAATAAATTACTTTGACTTTAATGATGGTGATTTAGATAATTTAGAAAATCTTAAAGATAAAAAATATAATATATCAGATGATTTTAAAAGGTTTTTAAGTTCAAATGTTTATAAAAAACATTTTAATGATTTAGTTGACTATGCTCTTTTGAGGTATAAAACAAGGTATAATGAGCAAACAGAAGGGGAGAATCTAAAGCTATTTGAGAAATATTCCAGAAAGGATGTTTGTCGTTTATTAAATTGGCCGGAAAATGAAAGTTCAACTATTTATGGATACTCTATTAAGTATGATACCTGCCCTATCTTTGTAACATATAAAAAGAAGGAAGATATTTCAAGTAGTACAAAATATGAAGATGCATTTGAATCAAGAGATATTTTTAGTTGGATGACAAGAAGTAAAGTTAAATTAACTAGTAAGGAGTCTCAAGAAATAATTAATAATCAAAACCTTAAAATCCATTTATTCATTAATAAAAGTGATGATGAGGGAAATAGTTTTTATTATATGGGACAAGTAGATCCAATCAAAGGTATGTGGACTGAAACAACAATTAGAAATGATAAAGGTAAAGAGTTACCTATTGTTAATTTTAAACTTAAATTACATACTACTGTTAAAGAAGATTTATATAATTATTTCATGGATAATATTGAATAGTTATGATTTAATTTTTAATAATTAAACGTTAATGTAACATAGTAAACTATACATATCTTAAATATAAAATTCTTAATTGTAGTTAGAAATAAGTATATAAAATATTTTTTATAACGAAGTATTTAATTATGGGAATAAAAACAATGAAGAAATTATATATCTTTGATTTTGACGGTACTCTGCTTAATACAATTGTAGACTCTATGGAATGTTTTAATAATGTTTTAGGTTCATATGGTCTGCCAAGATATCATGTTGATGATTATTCAAATCTTGTTTATGATGATTTTTTGAAGTTTTTAGATGATCTACATAAAAAACATGGTGAAATCAGTGTCTCAGATTTCTTTTTAAAGTTTGACACTGAGTATAATAAAATTGAAAAATCTAACACTCATGTTTATGATGGTGTTTATCAGATGTTAGATGGGCTAAAGGCTAAAAATATTGACTTGGCTATTTGTTCTAATAAATATGAGCCAAATCTCATTGATCTTGTTGATGAATTCTTTAAAGACTATGAATTCGTGGATATATCCGGTTCCGTTGTGGAAAAACCAGATAAGCCAGACCCATATAGATTAAATGAAATCATAAACAATTCCAATTATAATAGGGATGAGGTTTTATATATTGGTGATAAGAATACTGATATATTAACAGCAAAGAATGCCAATTTAGATATGCTACTTGTAACATGGGGTCAATCTACAGAAAAAGACTATTTAAGTGATTATCCATTAAAATTTGTAAATAATCCTATTGAAATTGCTAATTTAAATATATAAATACTAGTTTTATCTAAAATATACTTATATTTTATTTTTAATTTTTTTTTTAAAGTAATTTTTCAAATTAAGCTGATAACATGACATATCAAGATGATGCTGTAGTTATAGACAATGATGTATTTGAGATTATCAAGGAAGCATTTGACAAGGAAGTACAAACAAATGATTCAAAATATAGAGAAAATCTGTTTAATCAAATAAGGGATTATTTTGTTAAAACAGATGACGGTTCCTATTCAATAAAATCAAGACCAATTAACAATAAAGTTGAAACATTACACACCAAATCAGGTGCAATATCAGAAAGTTTTAAAAAATTTATAGATCCACTAAAACTTGACTATTCAAAGGATATAGCTATTTTGGATATCTGTGCAGGTCTGGGCTATAACACCTCAGCAGCGGTTTTTGATTTTATGCAACACACTGATAATACAACCAGTCTTAAAGTGGATATGGTTGAGATATCTCCTGAAACATTGGCCTGTGGGATGATCGTACCCTCTCCAATTGCGGAACATGACATTGTTAAAAAGGCTATTGAAGATGAATTAGTTCGTTCTAATTTCGCATCACTTCACCTTGAGTCTTTTGAAATCCCGGATAATATTGATATCTCAGTTTTTATTGAGGATGCAAGACAGACAGTTCAGAGATTGGAGGATAATACCTATGATGCAATATTTCTAGATCCTTTCTCACAGACCATGGCGCCTGAGTTATTTACATGTGATCTGTTTAAGGAATTTAAAAGGGTCATTAAGGATAATGGAATTGTTGCAACATATACCTCATCAGCACCTGTAAGAGGCGGATTTATTGAAGCAGGTTTTCATGTTGGTGAGGGGCCAGTATTCGGTCGTTTCCAAGGTGGTACTATAGCTAGTCCCAATCCTGAAACTTTAGGTAAATCTTTAAATATTCATGATGAACGACGTATTGCACTATCGGATGTTGGTATACCATTCAGGGACGTTAATCTTAATGGTTCAAGTGATGAGATTAATCAGGTTAGGACAGAGGAAAGACATGAAAAGAGACATGTGAGTAAAATATCATCAGCCGTAAAGACACCAATATTTTTAGGTGAGGATATAGATGATGCCCCACTTAAAAGGAGAGTTGAAAGGAATTTGGCAAAGGTCAATATTCCAGGTGTAAAATCCGATGAGGCCTATTATATTATAGAACCTCAAAAGGACTACAGTGAGGATTCAAACTTAAAACATAACTCAAGGGATAGGATATTGGACATGTCTAAAAGATTAGATGATGTAATTAATGGTAGGTTTAAGGATAATTAATAAAAATAAATATAAAGTTGTCCTGAGTTTTTAGCTATTACTATGGTGGTTTTCAAATTAGTTAAATTTAAAAGTATTAAAAAGTAATGTAAATATATTGTATTGAAGTGATTATTATGGCAGATAATGATGTATGTATGGTTGGAGTTTTCTCTGATGAATTTATGGAAAAATACACAAAATTTTCATCATTTGACCAGATGAAAAGGGAATCTCCAATGTCAAATGTAAAAACAGCAGATTTATTTGATAACAAGAGGTGGGATAAGTTTGTTAAAAAAACAACCCAATTCGATTCATGGAAGGAAATGCTATTAAAATCTGCAAATGAGCAATTAAAGGAAGATAAAATCTAAAGGGTAATCTAAACAATTATCTATTATAAGTCATGATTGGAGATTAATCCAAAAGTAATAAACAAAAGGAAATTAAGTTAGATACATAATTTATTGTTAGATGTTTAATCTAGAAATAGTAAACAAAAGGAAATCAAACTTAAGAGGTTTTAGTTAACATGAAATTTTGTCCAGAATGTGGTGCAATGATTCTTCCATCAGCTGATGGTAAATTAAAATGTAAATGTGGTTATGAGGAAAGTCTAACTAAGGAAGAAGTTAAAGATGAATACAGTTTTGAGGGAGAGAAAAACGAAGAACAGAAAGTAGTTGTCACTACTCCCGATGATGTTGTACTTCCGACTACTAAAATCACATGTTATAAATGTGGAGGTACAGTTGGATATTGGTGGACCCTTCAGACAAGATCTGCTGATGAGGCCCCTACCTACTTTATTAGATGTGCTAAATGTGGAAACACCTGGCGTCAAAGTAACTAATTACTTTTTTTAACTATATTTTATCCATTCTTCTTTTAAATTGAAATCATTGATTGCATTGATTTAATAATATTAATACAATACTTATTAAAAAACGACTTTTAACATAAAACTTTAAGTTTTGAACTTTAAAAATTGAATTTAATATTTAAAATAATTTTTAGGTTGAAAAATCCTTAAAAATGGAATTTAAATATTTATAGCATGTTTTAAGTTAATAAAATCCTTAAAAATAGGATTTTAATATTCAAAATAAGATTTAAGCTAAAAACCTTAAAAAATACAACTTTATTGAAAATTATCTTTAATTAAAAACCTTAAAAAAATTAAAAAATAAAAAAAGTAAGTTTAAATATAATTATTTAAATTTTATTTTATGCCACGTTTTCAAAATTACCGTTCTTTCTTTGTTGGTAAATGTCAGGATATTTTTCAGCATATTCCTCTTCGCTCATATACCTTTTTTCACCATTTACCATTTCATAGTATGTATCATTATTATTCAAGTCGCCACCTTCTACATTAACATCAGCAGTTCCATTGCCATTATTTAAATCACTTGTATTATCAGTTAAATTAATTGTAGCATTAGTTGAATTGTTTTCTAATGTGGTATTATTATCTGTGTTATCCGTGGTAATTATTCCACCTGTAACAGCTAAAGCAAGCACTAATCCTACAATTAATACAATCAATATTATTGTAAATGATTTGCTTGTTATTTTAATCACCTCTTTGATAATTGTTAGAATATTATCCAAAATATCCTAAAATAAATGATTTTTAAATAATATTCATTTTTTAAAATTTATTTACTTTGATTGCTTGATTAACTATCTTTTTTAATACATATATAATTTTTGCAAAAAAAAATTTGTAAAACATTATAATTTTGTAATATTCCTATAAATCTTTTTTAGATTTTTCTGGAAATGATATGGATAATTATAAATAGGGTGGTTGGGAGTATAAGGGATATAAAAATATATGGAGTAGGATTTCACATTAAATGAACAGGTAGGATGGCGATTTTATATTTTCGTGTTCTTTCAGTGATTCTTCAATAATTACAATTTTACTTTAATGGTTTATTCAACATTATTATAGTATTGATTATATGGGATATTCATTGGAAATAGGGTATGATGTTTAATCTTTTTATATCATTAAATTCTAGTTTTTTTATTTTACCTCATATACTGCAAACCATTAAATAACTTATTATACAAAGTATTTTTATAATAAATACTAATTTTTATTTTAACTATTTTTTTATAATTTTTAATGAGGAAAGTTAATGTTTGAAATTAAAGCTAAAGATAATAGGGCAAGGGTTGGAGTACTTCATACCGGACATGGTGATGTGCCGACTCCAGCATTAATGCCTGTTATACATCCTGGAAGACAAACTATTGATGTTGGTAAATATGGTGCCGATATTGTTATTACAAACTCATATATCATATTTAAAGATGAGGAGTTAAAACAAAAGGCATTAAAGGAGGGGGTTCATAAGTTAATCAATTTTGATGGACCTATCATGACCGATTCCGGATCTTTTCAGTTGTCTGTTTATGGTGATATTGACATTACTAATAAAGAGGTTATTGATTTTCAGGAAGCTATTGGCACTGATATTGGAACTAGCCTAGATATTCCAACTGCGCCATATGTCACACGTAAAAAGGCTGAGGATGATATGGAAATCACTATTGAAAGGGCTAAGGAAGCTGTCCAATATAAAAAGGATAACGATATTTCCATGCTTTTAAACTCTGTTGTTCAGGGATCCACATTTTTGGATTTAAGAGAAAAATGTGCAGATGAACTTACAAAGTTGGATGCGGATTTATATCCGATTGGTGCTGTTGTTCCTTTAATGGAAATGTACAAGTATGCTGATTTGGTGGACGTTGTAATGCATTCCATGGAGCATTTGCCTGATGATGTGCCTAGACATTTAATGGGCGCAGGCCATCCAATGATTTTCGCATTATGTGCTGCAATGGGTTGTGATTTATTTGATTCTGCGGCATATGTTTTATATGCCGAGGATGACAGACTCCTGTCCACAAGGGGAACTTATAAACTTGAGAATCTGACTGAAATGCCATGTTCATGTGAGGTATGTTGTAAATATACTCCCGATGAGTTGAGGGCACTTCCTAAAGAGGAACGTGTGCAGTTAATTGCACGGCATAATCTTGCAGTATCTTTAGGTGAACTTAGAACTGTACGTCAGGCTATTTATGAGGGTAGTTTAATGGAACTTGTTGAAGAACGCTGTAGGGCCCATCCTGCATTATTGGATGGTCTAAGACAACTGGGTAACTATACGGAAGATTTGGAATACTATAATCCAAGTAGTAAAAATTCAGCATTCTTTTATACTGGTCCTGAGTCACTTCAAAGACCTGAGATAAGACGCCATATTCAAAAGATTCGTCGAATGCCTAAGAAATCCACATTGGTATTGGTTCCACCTACAAGAAAACCTTACTCCAAGAACTTGTCCGGAAAACTAGGAAGATTCTATGTTTATGGTGAGGAAAAGGAAATCGACTTAGATGACTGTGACTTTATGGTTTTGGATGTTCCATTTGGTCTTATACCATTGGACATAGATGAGGTATATCCCTTAAGTCAGAATGATGCGCCAAGAAACATGGATACAGATTCAATTGAATTTATTGAGGATTGTCTTGCGGAATTTTCAGAATATTATGAACAAGTCCTAATACATCAAAGTATTGCAAACCATTATGACTTCGATTTCAGTATTATCCATCCACAGTCAGATGAGATAAGATATGTCAAAGATGATATTAGGAAGATTAAGGCAATTGCTGACTATCAGTTTGGAGTAGGTGCAGGGGACGCTTTGTTTGATGGTAAAATTAAGATTGAAAAGTCTAAAAAAACCGGTAAAATAAGACATATCTCATCAGATGGTAAGCTTGTTGCTAACATGAGGGCATCCGATTCATTTTTAGTACTTACAAAAGACGGTGGAAGAAAATTGCATGCTGCTACAGAATATCCTCAAAACAGGGTAGTTGTAAATCAGGATTCCGAACCATTTACAAGGGATGGAAAAAGCGTTTTCTGTCAATTTGTAGTGGACTGTGATGACAATATACGTGCAAATGATGAGGTACTTATTGTAAATGAAGACGATGATTTACTTGCAATAGGTAAAGCGCTACTTAATAAAAGAGAAATTGAAAGCTTTAATAATGGTCAGGCTATTAAAACCAGAAAGGGTTTTAAAAAATAGTTTTTTTAGCCAAAGATTTAATAATTGTCCAGCTATTAAAAACTGGATTATGTTTTAAAAAATAGTTTTTTAGCTAAATCTTTAATAATGATCAGGCTATTAAAACGGGATAATGTTTTAAAAAATAATTTTCTAGTTGAATCCTTATAAAAAAATATTAAATAAAATGAATACTAATATCTATAATATAATTTATGTTAACAGAGGTTTTATAAAATGATACCTGGTATGAATCCTAAACAAATGAAACAAATGGAAAGACAAATGAAAAAAATGGGAATGAAGATGGAAGATATTGAAGGTGTTGAGGAAGTCGTCATTAAATGTGAGGATAAAGACATTGTCATTTCCAATCCTGAAGTAAATGTTATGACTGTAATGGGTAGTGATACCTATCAAATTACTGGTGATGCTCAAGAAATAGAAAAGGAAGTTGAAATCGAAATCAATCAGGAAGATATTGAACTTGTAGCTAACCAGGCAGGTGTCTCTGCTGAAGATGCAGAAAACGCTTTGATTGAAGCAAAAGGAGATCTAGCAGAAGCAATCCTCAAATTAAATCAATAAAGTTTGATTGATATTATGGTATTAATAGCTCATATTTCAGATTTACATGTAAGTCATGTGGGTTTCAATGAATCTGCATTTTTAAGGGCAGTTGATGAGATAAATTCATTGAATCCTGACATGATTATTTTAACTGGTGACTTGACAGAAAATGGTTATTATGCACAGTTTGAAGAAGCTAAAGAATACTTAAAAATGTTTGAATCTAATCTCTTTGCAATACCTGGAAATCATGATGCAAGGAATATTGGAAAACAGTCTTTTGAGGATCTAATAGGGGATTGTAGTTGGAAACTTACAAAAGACGATGAAGATGTTGTAGTTTTGGGATTGGATAGTACCACTCCAGATTTGGATGATGGAAATATCGGTAAACTACAACAGTTATGGATGGAGAATGAATTAGATAAATGTATTCTTGAGAATAAGTTTTCAATTGTTGCAATGCATCACCATGCAATTCCTATACCAAGAACCGGCAGGGAACGTAATATACTATTTGATGCAGGTGATATTCTACAATCCGTAATTAGTCATGATGTTGACATAGTTATAGGCGGACATAAACATGTTCCGAATCTCTGGAAAATGCAGGGTACCTTGTTTGTCAACGCGGGATCTTTGTCCTCTTACAAGTTAAGGGGTAAAGACGTTAACTCCTATAATACTATAGAGGTTACCGACAGGGATATTGAAATCTATTTGAATAAATTGGATGGAAACAAAATATTGCTTGGTAACTTCAAACGTAGGGATGCTGTTGATCTATAAAATCAATATTTTTTATTTTTTTTAATTTAACTATATTCTTATGGTGTATATTAAAATGAAGCTTGTAGATGATAATATTAATGTAACTCCATTTTTAAAATGGGCTGGAGGTAAAAAACAACTATTGCCTACAATTCAAAAAAGATTACCTAAAGATATTCTTTCTTCTGGAAAAATTGAAGAATATTTTGAGCCATTTATTGGTGGAGGTGCAGTTTTTTTTTATTTAATGAGTAATTATGAAATTAAACATGCTTATATTTCAGATATTAATGAAGAATTAATTTTAACATATGAAGTTATTAAAAAAGATTATAAAGAATTAATTGAAAGATTAAAAGTATTAAAATCAGAATATATGGGATATAATACTTCTCATAGAAAAAAAATGTATTTAAATATCAGATTAAAATTTAATCAAGATTTAAAAACATTTGATTTTGATACATATGATGAATCAAACATTGAAAGGGCTAGTTATACAATTTTTATGAATAAAACGGGTTTTAATGGTCTTTTTAGATTAAATAAAAAAGGAGAATTTAATGTTCCTGCAGGAAAATATAAAAATCCTAATATTTGTGATACAGAGAATCTTAAAAATGTTCATAAAGTATTAAAGAAAACTGATATTAGATGTGCATCATTTTCTGATTCTGAAGATTTAATTAGTGAAAAATCATTTGTTTATCTTGATCCTCCTTATAGGCCTCTTAGTAATACGTCTAATTTCAATACATATTATAGTGTTGATTTTGATGATGTAGAACAAATAGAATTATCTAAATTTTATAAGAGAATTAATGATAAAGGAGCTAAAATCATGTTAAGTAATAGTGATCCTCATAATACTGACCCTGATGATGATTTTTTTGATGATTTGTACAAAGATTTTAATATAGAACGTGTGAAAGCTAGAAGAAGTATTAATAGTAATGGTGCAAAAAGAGGAGCTATTAATGAATTACTTATTAGAAATTATTAAGTGATAATATGGTAAAATATGAAGAATTGGATTATGATGATTTTAGTGATTATTTGGTGGATTTCTTAAAATCAGTATTGACTACTAACCATACATTCAATTATTTTGTTAATTGGGATAAAGTATTTGGGAAAGTAAATAATAATAGAACTGAGATATTTATTTTAAATAGTTTATGTAAAGTTGATGAAATTAATCTTGAAGAAGAGTTTAAAAAAATTATAATTAAATATCCTGAAGTAGTTCCAGTTCTTCCTTCAATCTTAGCTATTAGATTTAAGAAGAATAATAAATATCTTGATATATTGGATGAGGAATATATGCAAGTTGAAACTTGTGATTTTGATAAAGATAATTTTAATATTGATGTTATTGTTAAATTTTCAAAACAAACTGGTTTATTAAATTTATTTAATAAGATTGATAATTTATATGCTTATCTTGTAGGTACTGAAGTAGGATTAGACACTAATGCTCGTAAAAATAGAAGTGGAACTAATTATGAAAATCTTATTGAAACATTATTAAACAGAAAACTTAATGATTT
The DNA here is from genome assembly GCA_051876995.1 of Methanobrevibacter sp. Classification (GTDB taxonomy): domain Archaea; phylum Methanobacteriota; class Methanobacteria; order Methanobacteriales; family Methanobacteriaceae; genus Methanarmilla. The sequence goes on from JBJEIL010000044.1 coordinate 11,294, forward strand.
AAATAGAAACTTCGGAAAAGAACTTTTTACTTTAAAGTCACAAGATTATGTTCAGAATATTTCTAGGAGAAAAAGGGCTGATTTTATAATATATAAGAACAATCAACAAAAATATATTATAGAATGTAATTTTTATAATAGTACTGGTAGTAAACCTATTGAAGTTGCAAGTGCTTATCAAGAATTACAAGAAGAACTTTCATTAGTTGATCTTAATTTTATTTGGATTACTGATGGTTCCGGTTGGTTGAAAATGGTTAACACATTAAAAAATGTTTGTCCAGATATAGATTATATTTTAAATTATAACATGTTAAAGGATAATTTTGAAAAAATTATAGGAATATAATTTAAACTCTTTAAATTATTTTTTTTTAATGTGAAATTTATCTATTTTTAACAATTCATATATCCTTATACTTACTACATTTTTATAGTTTTATATTTATACATCAATTCAATTTAGTACAGGTATTTTTTCATTGTAAAAATATTTTTTATCTATTTTATTTGATTCTATTTTAAATTTAAACAATGCTTTTTTCTGTTTTAAATATTATCTATTTTTGTTTTCTAATTTAGAAACTAATTTTTAAATAAGTTTTTAAGTATTAAAATTAAATTATATAATACTAATAAAATTTAAATATGTGATAAGAAGTATATAATATTATGATTTATTTTTTAGTTTCAAAAAAATAATTTTTAAAAGTATTTCAATGCTTTTATCGACAGGATTAAAAACAAATTATAATTATTAAAGAAATGGGGAATATATAATGAAAGTTATTGTTGATGCATCTAATGTTGCACATTTTAGAAAAAATGAAAATGATGAGCCGATGCTAGCTAATATTTTGGCTGCTGTAGATGCTTTGGAAGCTAAAAATGATGAATTTATGGTTATAGCAGATGCATCATTATCTCATGATATTGATAATAAAGAGGACTATCATAAATTAGTTGCTGATGAGAGTATTGAAGAGGTTCCTACCGGAAATAACGCGGATCATTACATTTTAAAAATAGCAGAGGAAAACAATGCTAGAATATTATCCAATGATAAGTTTAGGGATTTCAAGGATGAGTTCTTAAATATTGATTCAATGAGAATTCCTTTTTCCTTTGACGGCAGTAGGCTTGTTATGGGTAAATCCAAATCACCTAAGAAGGACAAGAACATTTTACAGCATATCTGTGATAATATTTTAGATCAGCTGGAATCCAAACGTTGGGAAACCTTTAGAGTTAAAAACGGTATTGAACTTACACCTTTAAACATTGCAAAGGAGGCCATTATCCAACTTGACGATGCCCAGAATTCAGGTTTGGATAATAAGATTGAAGGTGTCTTATCTAAGATTCCTATGTTTAAAGAGGTTATGAATATGGTGGATGGTGTTGAAACTGCAGCTCCATTTATAATATTTGTGCTTGTACATCCTAGGGATTACAAGGTTACCGTTAAGAACGCAGGTTCTATTTCCAATGCAGTATCTGAAAGGTTGAGATTACCTAAAAAACCTTTAATAGCAGTACGTAATGATTTGTTTACAAAACCGGGAACTTTTAACTTAAACACTCTATATAGTGATGAGGTCATGGACTATCCTCCATTTAATATAGAGATTCACATTGACAGCTTTGATGAGACATTCATTAAGAAAAATTCAAGAAACATTGCAAGTACTGTTGCATCCAGGTTAGGGTCATGGAAATTCCCATTTGTTACAGTAAAACCTGATATAATGCTTGAGAATCCTGGAGATTTTGAGATATTCCTTGAAAAGGGAGGCTATGATGATGTCTGATCACCCAATTACAAGGTATTTAATCTCTCTTTTTACTCATCATAAAGCTTTAAGTATTGGAACTAAATTTTATCCTACAAATGAAACAGAAACGGAATATGTGGATCTCTTTAATTATACCGAAACTGTATTGCTTGAGATTCAGGAAGCACAGATTACAACTGATAGTATCTTCTATAATTTGATTCGTGATGTAGGTAAGGAAAATATACCTCCTAATCATAGTTTCTATGAATTTAAA
>JBJEIL010000045.1:0-2909 GCA_051876995.1 Methanobrevibacter sp.
TAGGGCGGCTTTTACCCTAAATGTTCTAGATAGAATCACATATCACCAAGCCATTACCGGTGGAAATCTATTATGCTCCACTTTAACAGGTTATTTCACCTCAACAGATCCACGTGTATTGGTAGGTGAAGCTGTTCTTTTAAAACATCATTCCATTACCTCTACCATATTTGGTCCTGTACTATTGGATTTTGGTACTGTTGGGATGATTATCCAAATGTTTCTAATGGGTTTTATTCTTGAAACATTGCACATATTGCAGAAATACCATCATGGGGTATGCACAGCTTTCTATTCAATCATATTGGCCCAAAGCATCATATGGTTGGAGACAGGTCCAACTGATTTAATAGTCTTCATATTCTATATAATCAGTATTTTATTGATTGTATATAACCTAAATATTATTCATAAACAAAACAATTAATTTTTCATTATTTTTAATATTTTATATAGTATTTCCCTTTCAATGATTTAAGATTTATAAAATGTACTTTTTGATAAATGGCTTTAATTTAAATATTTAGTCATATAAAATATTCTATGTTAAACATTATATCAATTAAAAAATTCAAGATTGGCGGTTTTTAATGGTAGATTCCAAGAATTCAAAAGATATATCTAAAAAATACAATAAAAATAATTCAGTTGAATCATTATTATCTGAGATAGGAATGGATGCTGATGAGTTTAAAAAAGAATTTGGAGTATCTGTTGATGAATTTGATGATGATATAGGTGAATCAGTATATCAATTGTTGGATGAACTGGATCTTTTAGATGAGGAGTATAAGGACAATCAAGTGGAACGTGCTAATACATCTGGTTTCAGTTTAAACTCAAATAAAGTGGAAGACTTTAATCTTGAGGATGCCGATGAGGATTCAGATGATGAATATCACTCACAGATTAAAAAAATCGAAAAACAAATTCAGGATAACCTGAATGATGAGGAATCTATCTCAGGTGGGATCAAAACTGTCCGCGACTTTTTTGAAGAGAACAAATATGTAAGTCAAAATGATCATGATATTGATGAGGTAAGAACCATTGCATTTGCATGTGAGATAGCACCTGCAAAAACCATTATTCCCGTAATTAAACTCTTAAAAAAATTGGAAAGTGAAGGCAAACTACATTGGAAAACCACAAGAATTATAGGACTCGCTCATGGTAAAGGTGTTGATGACTTACTTAATCAATATTGTGATGTAGTGTATTATATAGGTCAGGGTAGAAGTGCCAATCAATCAGATTCTGGTAGATTCCAGTTAGCTAGTTTGATTTTAAGGGATATCTATAAAGCGACTAGGGCCATGATTGGTGAGCAAATTGATTTACTTGTAACCTGTGGAAATGCAGGTGATGTCAGAAAATCAATTTCCGCTGCAAAATTACTTAGAACACCTGTCTTACATATTGAGCAGGATATCTACAATCCAATTGAAATTATCTCCCAGGCTAATTTAATCACTGTTCCGTCAAAGGATTATGAATACTATCTTAAAATACAGTATGGTCTTAGGAATGTAGTTAACATTGGTGGATATCCAATGGCTGCATATGTTGATAAGGAGATTAAAAATAATAAACTAGTTTCTAAAGAAGAAATTACAGAAAAATATGGATTTGAACATTATATTCTAGTTTTATTAGGTGGTGACCTTAAAAAAGAAGATTTAACTGATCTAATTCCACTTATTGATGGTTTTGACTATCCGACATTAATTGCTCCTTATAGATTTGATAAGGGATATGTTGAAGATTTATCAAAGTCTGATAAGGTTAAGATTCTGGATAATTATGTGGATATTCTAAGTTTAACAAATTCTGCAGATGCTTTAATCTATGGTGCAGGTATGGGAATGACAATAGAGGCTGGTGTATTAAAGGTTCCCTCTGTAAAGATTTATGGTTATCATGTATTCCATAGTAGTATAAATCTAGCTAAGGAGTTGAATATTCCGATAGTTCAGATATGGGACATTCCAAGGGCTTTAAGAAAATTGTATCCTCCAACAGGAGACATTGTTAAGGATGGGCAAGAGGCTATCTATAATATTGTAAGATTAATTAATAATTTTGATTACTCCCTTAAGAAAGGTAATATTAAAAGTACATTTAAAATATGGAGAGCAAGATCTAAATTTAGAAAAAGCCATAAATAATCTAAAAATTATTTTTAACTTTGATAGACCTTGTCAATTTTTTTATATTAATTTCAGACTTATTTTTAATAAAGTATTACTTCATTATCTTGTTTAATAAAAATCTTCTGTTGTAATTTTTTTTATTATTTTAATATCATTCTAATCAAAGCGAACTTTTTTTTATTTAAGTTATAATCTATTATTTAACTTTTATTTTGTTTAAAAACAATTTTTAATAATTTATCCATGTTTACTTTATTAAATACTTATTATTTTTTTAAATAAAACTTTAAACATCCTTTTTTATTTTGATTTTTAATTATACTATATAAATTTTTCGTTTTTAATAGTATCAAAAGTTCTTTATAAGTAATACTATAAATCATTACTTGTGATATTATGGTTGTAAAAATTGGAATTGTAAAAAGTGGAAATATTGGTGCTTCACCAGTATTAGAATTATTATTAGATGAAAGAGCGGACAGACCTAACATAGATGTTAGAGTATTTACTTCTGGTGCTAAGATGAACCCAGAACAAGTAGAAGATGTAGTACCAAAAGTCAAAGATTTCGATCCTGACTTTGTAATGTTCTCAAGTCCTAACCCAACTGCACCAGGTCCTGCAAAAGCAAGAGAACTCTTATCCGAAATGGATGTTCCTGCATTCATCATTGGTGATGCTCCAGGAAAACGTGCTAAAGACGAAATGGATGAACAAGGTATTGGTTACATCATCGTTGAAGCTGATTCAATGATT
>JBJEIL010000046.1:0-13196 GCA_051876995.1 Methanobrevibacter sp.
GAGGCAACATTATTTTAAAATAATGTTGCCTCATTTAGTATTATTTGTTTTCCTGATTCTAAGATTCTCATTTATATTTGCAATAGCAAACACTGCATATTATGAGGTAAATGTCTTAGGGCCTGAGGATTCAATTGATTTAAATAATTATGGTGTAATCAGTGTTGTACATAGTACTGACCGTGACATTTATAGGTTAAATCCAGACTATAATGAGATGAAATTATTAAATAGTCTTGATAGATCCTTAAATCAAAAATGTAGGGCCTATACTATATCATGGAATGCATATTCCTATCTGTAGAAATCAAATTTAAGGATATCTATTTTCCCTTTTTTTTATTAAGATTAATATAGTTTAAATTATAATATTATATTAATTGTTTTAGAAATCTTTAGGGGATTTCATTTTTAATTTTATTTTTTGTTTATATTTTGTGATAATATGAAACTTAGTATAATTATTCCATCTTATAATGAGGAAGAAAACTTGCCAGGTTTACTTGAAAGTATCCACTCCCAGGACTTTAAAGATTATGAGGTTATAGTTGCAGATGCTAATTCAACAGATAAAACTTATCAGATAGCAAAATATTATGGTTGTATTGTTGTTGAAGGAGGTTTGCCTGCAGTTGGAAGGAATAATGGTGCTAAGGTTGCTAAAGGGGATCTATTGTTATTTTTAGATGCTGATTTAAAACTTTCTAAAGATTATCTTAAGGATGCAGTTGAGGAGTTTAATAGGGAAGGTCTTGGAATAGCAATATCTCAAATGGTTCCAGATTCAGATAAGGTTTCATATAAGGCATTACATGATTTTGCAAATACATTTATGAAGTCTATTGAAAATATCAAACCTCATGGTGCAGGTTGTTATGGTATTATAACAAGAAAGGTATTACATGATAAGGTTAATGGTTTTGATGAATCCTTGGACTATGGGGAAGATACCGATTATATTGAAAGAATCGGGGCAATCTCAGAGTTTAAGGTTCTTAGAAAACCAAAAGTTATAGTATCCACACGTAGGCTTGAGGAAGATGGCCTATTAAAGCTTATTAAAACCTATGGTAAAAGTACAGTAAATGATTTTAGAGGTAAAAGAACATCTGCAGAGGAGTTAGGTTATAGTTTTGAACATGGCGATAATAGGAAATCTAAATCCAAGAAAACCAAACCGATTCATATAAAATCATCAAATAAGAGCAGTATTTCTAAAAGTGAAGGTATGAGTAAATTGAGAGGTTCTAAAAATAAACTTAACAAATCTAAAACTAAAGGAAATATAAATCTTCCAAAAAAGGAATCCTCAAATAAAAAAACAGATGATGCCTCAATGGAAAATTCCCAGGCACTTGTAAAATCAGGTAATGGTCTTGTAGAGTCTCAAAAGAAAATTGTTTTTTATTGTGTATGTGGGGAAGGAATGGGTCATGCAATAAGAAGCGGAGTCATATTGGAACGTCTTACAAAGATATATGATGTTTATATCTTCTCAGGTAACAGGGCATATGCCTATTTGAACTCTAAATTTGATAATGTATATGAGATAGGAGTATATAATACTGTTTATGAGGATAATGTCGTAAATGATATTGCAACTTTCACGAAATGTATGAAAGAAAGCCCTTCTAATATTAAAAGGGCCTATGATACAATTTTCAAGCTTGCACGTAAACTTAAGCCTGGACTTATTGTGACTGACTTTGAAAATTACTGTAATATTGTGGCAAATACATTGAATATTCCATTGATAAGTCTTGATAATATTCATATGATTACTGAAACTGAAATTGATTATCCCCCTCATCATAAAATTGATATGCTTAAAGCCAAAGCCGTTATAAAGGTTTATGTTCATGATGCTAAGATACATATTCTAACAAGTTTCTTTAATCCCCCAATAAAGGAAGGTAGAAATTCCGTTATATATCCTCCAATCTTAAGGGAAGACATAATGAAACTTAAACCTGAGATTAAAGATCATGTAATTGTCTATCAAACCAGTAATTCTAATTATAAACTTATGGAAAGACTTAAGAAGATTAATGAGAATTTCATAGTATATGGATTCAATAAGGATGAGACAGATGAAAATTTAACTTATCGTTCATTTAATGAGGATATTTTCTATGATGATTTAAGAACTGCTAAGGCAGTTATCACCAATGGTGGTTTTACTTTGATTAGTGAAGCTATTTATCTTAAAAAACCAATCTATAGTATGCCTGCATTAGGTAATTTTGAACAGATTTTAAATGGTTTTTATGTGGATAAACTAGGTTATGGTGAATATCATGAGGATATGGAGTCCAAAAATATTACCAGCTTCCTATCAAACCTTGATAAATATCAAAGAAACCTAAATAAAGTTGTAAATACAGATAACTCCGCAATCTTCAATGAGTTGTATCGGGATATTGAGAAATATTATAAATATTCTTAAATTTAAGATTTAATCCATTAATTAACAAAATATGTTAAACGAATAAATATGGTTGAGAAAGAATGTAATTGGTTATATCTTGAAGGTTTTCTAGACTCTAAAATATTATATCTCCTGTCTGATAGAGAGGATTCAAAAGGAATTATCCTAATAGGTCAAAGGTCATTGAAAAATTATTATATTGTTGATAGAAATGATTTTTTATTTTAAAGAATATCCAAAAATAGAAAAGATTAAATTAGAAAATGGTTACAAAATTATAAAATATGTGGGTTATGCAGATGATGAACGATTTGAAGGTTTTTATCAGGGAAATAAAAAATCTTCAGAGTTTTGCTTTGTATTTACTTACAATGAAGAAGGTAAATTAATAAGAAAGGAATTAAAGAAAAATCCCCACCGTAATCTTAATCTTCCCTACTTGGAAGGTGCAGTTTAATATTATTTTTTTATAGGGGATATTGCTGTTTTTTTTTACTAAATGTCTTTCAGTATAAAAAAATAACTTTTTTTTAATTAAAAATATTTTACATATCTTTTTATTTTGCCTTCTTTTATAAAAAACGATTTAAAGGTTTGTTCACATTATTTTTATTCTTCTTTTTTAAAATTAACTTGTATATTTCCACTTTTTAAATTCTTATTTTAAAATTTTACTTTAGATAAATTGGTTAATAGAAAAATATAATAATTTTTAAACTTATATAAAAAGGTATGAATAGGAAGTTTTCAATATTAATATTATCATTAATTATTCTTTTGCTATTTGCAGGTACTGCTATGATTAGTGCAAATAGTAACAGTTCCAATTCAAAAACAGTTAAGGTGGATAACGTCAGTTTTACATTACCTCAGCAATACCAATCTGGAAATTTAACTAATAACAGTTATGTTATTAAAAACGTATTCGAATTTGGTATTTTGTCATTAGGTGATAACAGGAATCTTGGAAGTAATCTTATTGATGAGTTATATTATAGTAATTTAAACTCTTATGAGTATACTGATATTGACGGACATTATGCATTTGTCACTAATTCCTATAAAAGCTCTGTTAAACATAATGTAACTTCTATATTCTTTAATACAGGAGATAAGATATATTTATTATCTTATAATGGAAATAATTTAACTCCTGTTATAGAAGATGTAATTGGCAGTACTCCTAAATCAGAAATGTCTAGAGACGAATTTGTTAATCTTATAAATTCAACATATGAAGAATATGCTGCCGATGAGGATTCTGCAAATGAAGCTTATGATTATGAGAAATCTTATGAGGATTATAGTAATTCCCAAACACATCATCATAGAATTAATTTCATCTGGATAATTTAATATTATTTAATTCTCTTTTTTATTTTCTTGATTTAAGGCTTAATTTATAATTATTATAAAAGATTCGCCTTTATCTTTAATTTAAATTCTCTTTTTTTCTTTAATTTAATGTTAATAAATAATAATTTATAATTATTATAAAAGATCACTTAAAAAAACATTAATCTAAATTAAATCTCTATTTGAATCCTCTTTTTATAATGTATAATTATTTTTACAACTGATATAAAATTTAAATATTATTAAAAAAATAAATATTTAAGATAGAACTTATTTATTTTTTATAAAATTCTTTTTTGGTGAATATATGAAAATAGTCGTTGCAATTGGAGGATCTATTTTAATACATGATTATAATGCTAAGATGTTTAAGATTTATAGTGATATATTGAAGGATTTATCTAAGGAACATGAATTGTTTGTTGTTGTAGGTGGAGGAAAACCTGCAAGGGAATATATTAGCGTTGTAAGGGAATTGGGTTGTGGAGAAGCTCAAAGTGATGCAATAGGAATTGAGGTAACCAGGATTAATGCCCAATTATTACTTTCTGCATTAGGTGATAGTGCATATCAAAAAGTTCCTGAAAACTTTAAAGAAGCTTTAGAATATTCTGCATTTGGTAAAATTATTGTAATGGGGGGTACTGAACCTGCACACAGTACTGATGCAGTATCAGCTATTTTAGCAGAATATATTAATGCAGATTTACTTATTAATTTAACATCTGTAGACGGTATGTATGACAAGGATCCTAATAAATTTGAGGATGCAAAGTTAATCAATGAGATTCATGCATCTGATCTAGTAAAATTCCTTGAAGGTAAAGATGTAAAAGCAGGTACTTATGAATTCTTTGATATGACTGCAGCTCAAATGATTAAACGTTCTAAACTTGAAACTGTTATTGCTAATGGTGAAGATCCCGAGAATTTAGTTAAGATTGTAAATGGGGAAACTATTGGTACTAAGGTAATATCTGATTAGAGGTGATAAAATGTCAGTAGAACCACATAAACATTGTCCCGTCTGTGGAACACCAATTCCTTTAAATGAAAAAGCTTGTTCACCAGATTGTGAGGCAGTATTAAACAAAAGACAAAATCAAATGAAAAGAAATCAAAAATTAATCTACATTCTTTTAGTTGTATTTATTATTGTTTGGTTATATTTTGTTGTAATTAAATAAATTTAATATTTTTTTTTAATTTTTTATAAAACTTCAAATTGTGATTTTATGATTCTTTCATCAACTAATACTTTAGAAGGTAAACAAATCAAGCAATATTATGGTATTGTTACTGGAGAGGCTTTAATTGGAGCTAATGTGTATAAGGATTTATTCTCTGGTGTACGTGATGTTGTAGGTGGTAGAACCTCTAAGTATGAAGAGGAAATCCAGAAGGCAAGAATGATTGCATTAAAAAGTATGGAAGATAAAGCTCTAGACTTTGGAGCTAATGCAATAATAGGTCTTAAAATTAATTATGCGAATCTTGGTGGAACTATGGGTAATACAATCCTCGTAACTGCTTATGGAACCGCTATATCTTATATCTAATTTTTTATGTGAATTTTAATGAGATTAACAGATAAATTAAATAAAAATAATAAAGATCCTGAAGAAATTGGAAAGGCGGTTCTTTCAATTGCATTTGGAACCTTTATTGGTTGTTTAACCTATGCACTTAGTTTCAGATTTCATATCGATATCTTTGGTTGGAATCTGGCATTTGTTTTCGCTCCATTATTTGCAGGATATGCTGAGACTTATCTTTCTATTAAGTTAATGGATGAAACCACTGGTGCTATTAGTGCATATCTTCTATTTTTTGTAACAGTTATCCATGGATTTATACTTGCAAATCCAACACTTGGGGTTAACGGAATTACCGTTGGCGCAATAATAGTAATTTTACAGGCTGCATTTCCGACATTGATCAATTATTTCTTTTTGGTAGTGGTTATTGGATCTATTTCATATTTATTCGGATTCTTTAAACAGTGGACAGACAAATTGTATTATACAATAGTGCCAATATTTTATAAACTGATAGGCAGGGAATTTATACCTAAAAGGGCTTCACTTACAGTTGATAATTTTGCAACTAATCTAGAAGAGACGAATATAAATGATTTAGGCGTATTGTTTATGACTACAACCCACCCATGGCAGGTTAATGTTAAAGAATATATTGGCGTTTTTGAAGGGTCTGTAATTATTCCTAATGAAAATAGATTTTTTGAGATTAAAACTAAAAATGAAGAGAATCTTTTACTTATCAGATTTCAAGAGGCTAAAGATCAAGCTCTTAAACAATTAGCTAAGGAAATTAAAGATCATGGTGGAAATGGTGTTCTCGATTTGGAAATTGAGTATAATATTGTTGGGGAGTTAATTGGTGACAGTTTCCACATAGTTGCAAAGGGTACCGGTGTTCTTTTGGAATAATTGAATATTTAATTTTTATATTTCCTTAAAATTTTTGGATATACATATATTTATTAAGTTGATAAAATAGATAGTATATTATTATATTTTTAAGGAAACTAATTTTTTTTAAATAGTTTCTTTTTTGTTAAACTTCATTTTTTAAAATAAGTTTATATTCTAAATTATCCAATGGGATAATTTAATTATTGATTATTATTTATTATTATTTTTACTTTTTACGGAGAATTACTATGGAAGATATATCTTCAAAAGAATTATATGAATTTAAAAAAATGATTAAAAACTTATCTGAAAAGAAAGGCAGGGGAACTGAGTTAGTTTCTGTTTATATACCTCATGATAAACAAATTAGTGATGTTGCTAAACAGATGAGGGATGAATTAGGACAAAGTTCTAACATTAAAAGTAAATCCACCAGAAAAAACGTTCAGTCAGCTATTGAAGTTATTATTCAGAAAATAAAATTATATAAACAAGCTCCAGAAAATGGATTGGTTATTTTCACTGGAATGATTCCTAGAGGTGGACCTGGTACTGAGAAAATGGAAACTTATACTTTTGAACCACCTGAGGAAATTACCACCTACTGGTATATTTGTGATAGTCAATTTTTCCTAGATCCTTTAATAGAAATGGTATCCGATAGGGATGTTTATGGTATCGCTGTAATCGATAGGAAAGAGGCTACTATTGCAACTTTAAAGGGTAAACGTATTGATATTGTAGCACATTTAACTAGTGGTGTACCTGGTAAGCATAAAGCAGGTGGTCAATCACAGAGAAGGTTTGACCGTGTTATTGAAGATGCCGCAAGAGAATTCCTTAAAAGGATTGGCCGTCATGTAAACGATGCATTTTTACCAATCAAGGATGATTTGAGGGGAGTTATCTTAGGTGGACCTGGTAATACTAAAATTGATTTCTATGAAGGAGACTTTATGCAATATGAAATCAAGGATAAGGTTATTACCACTGTAGATACTTCTTATACTGGTGAGTTCGGTATCCGTGAAGTTATTGACAAATCTTCTGATGTTCTAGAAGAATTAGATGTAATTAAAGAGAAAAAACTTGTTCAAAGATTTTTAAAAGAATTAATCAATGATAAATCAGGTCTTGCAAGTTATGGTGAGGAAGAAGTTAGAAGAAATCTTCAAATTGGTGCGGTAGATACACTTCTTTTATCCGAGGGCCTTAAATTACAACGTGTTAAAATGACCTGTCCTCAATGTGGATGGTCAACTGAGATAACACCTCGCAAGAAAGCGGATCTTGATTTTAAATGTGATAATTGTAATGAACAAATGAAGGAAGAATCAAGAGAGGATCTTGTTGATACTTTTGTTGAAATGGCTGAACAGGTAGGTACTTCTGTTGAATTAATCTCTACAGAAACCGAAGAGGGAATGCAGTTATACCGTGCATTTGGTGGAATTGCAGCTATTTTAAGATATCATATTAATTAATTCTTCTTTTTTTAATTTTCTATTTTTTAATAGTTTTTATCTACTTGGTAAGATCAGTAGATTTTTTTAATTTTTTTAATTGTTTTTCTCTATTTATAAAATCAGTTGTTTTTTAGGCTTCTTTTAATAGTTATCTGTTCTATAAAATTAATGTTTTAATTTTAAGCTATCTCATAAAACAACTATTATTTGATTAATAAAAGCAGTATATTTTTTTGTTTTAAAATGAAATGGTTTTTAAATAAAGTTGAAAACTTTATTATTATTATTTTTAATTAAAAATTATAATGGTTTTAAAGTAGGTTTATATCTACATACAATTATTGCTTATGTATTTAGTTGGATTCTTATTGTTATGCTGTTTATAGATATCATTTAGGATTGCTGAGAAAAGAAACTTGTCAATATTGTAGCTATCATTGTATTTTTTAAATAAGAAGTTTTTCTTCATGTTTTTCTGTGTATAATCCTTTTTAATATTGTTATACATATGAATATCTACAGTTTTTATTTCGCCATTTTTTAATTTAAATTCTTTATATTCTTTCATTCTATCCCTTCTTAAAAATTTATTTGTATATAAAAATTTTTAATTCTTTAATAATTGTATTAGTTTTTTTCTATTTAGTAGTGTATATGTCATAGTATATAAAGCTTATTTATAATTTTGTTCAATTAAAAATCTATTAATTTTCATATATTTTTTAGTGGTTTAAATAAATAAATTATGAAATGGTCTGTTTTCTATTAAAAAATATTCAAGTTTTAAAACTGGAATCCTAATTTTTATTTGATGTTCTGATTTTTAAAGGGATTTATCTATTTTTTTTCATTGCTCTATAATTATCTTATGAAAAATTTTTAAAATTTTAAAACATTTCTTTTCAATTTTCAATCAAAAATTTAAATTGGTTTTTCTTAAAAAAAGGTTAAATAATAAATAGGAAATATTCTTTTATTACCTCATTAAGATATGAGTATATTTTCAATAAACATGAAAAATGGTTAGTTTTCGATCATTCTTCTTGGTGGCATCTTAATCTTTTTAATTTTCAACAATTAAATCAATAAGTATCTTGATTTTAACTGTTGTTTTTTTAATTTAAAGAGTTTCATGTTTTATCTTTAGAAAATATCTATTTTGATATATTAATTAATTTTATTTATATTGCCTTTATAATATTAAATATATTTAAATATCTTAAAATTAAATAATATTATAAGTTATAAGTTTTGGAGGCATAATGTGAAAGACATTAACGTAGGAGTTATAGGTGTCGGAGCAATGGGATACAACCATGCTCGTGTTTATTATAAATTAGAAAATGCAAATCTTATTGCAGTATCAGATGTAAGTGAAATGACTTTAGAGAAAGTAAGTAAAAAATATGATGCTAAAGCTTATACTGATTATAATGATTTATTAGAAGACCCTGAGATTGAAGTGGTAAGTGTTTGTGTTCCTACTACTCATCACCATGATGTTGTAATGTCAGCTATTGAACATGGTAAACATGTTCTTGTAGAGAAACCAATTGCTTTTACTTTAGAAGAAGCAGAAGAAATGATTGAAGCGGCTCATAAAAAAGGTGTTATTTTAGGAACTGGTCATGTAGAAAGATTTAATCCAGCTGTTCAAAAAGCTAAGGAATTAATTGATAATGATGTTATTGGAGACATTGTTTCAGCTTCTGCAAAAAGGGTTGGTCCTTATCCACCTAGAATAAAAGATGTAGGTGTGGCTATAGATTTAGCTATTCATGATTTAGATATAATGTACTATTTATTTAACCAAGATGTAAAAAGAGTATATGCTTCAATGGGCAGTATCTTAAACAACTGTGAATATGAGGATCATGCTGAAATCATGGTTAATTTTGCTGGTGGAATGACCGGTATGTTAGAAGTTAACTGGTTAACTCCATATAAACGTAGAGAGATTTCCATTACAGGTACTGACGGAATTATTAATGTGGATTATATAGACCAAAGTATTGATGTACGTGGTAAATTTGCTCAGGATATACAAATTGAACATAAAGAGCCATTGATGGAAGAGTTAAGATCATTTTTAAATGCTGTAACTGAGAATAAAAAACCTGTCATTACTGGTGAAGATGGTCTCAACGCTCTTAAGATGGTTATTGCAGCAAACAGATCTTCTAAAACTAAAAAACCAATTACTCTTGAAGAATTAGAAGATGATTAGATATTGGTGATTATATGAATGATGAACTTATTGAGAAAGCTCATGAACTTAGGGCACGTGGTTTAACTACTGGTGAAATTGCTGATGAATTAAATGTATCAATTGATACTGCAAGATGGTTAAATCTTCAAACTCCTGAGAAACATAGTAGTGAAGTGCCAGTTGACTTTGCAGTAAATTGGAACAGTCTTGGAGGTAGTTCCACTAGACTTAAATATGTATCTGCAGCATTAAGCGATATGGCTCTTGAAGAAGGAGAAGCTGATGTAATTTTAGGTGTTGCAGCCAGCGGTATTCCATTTGCAACTTTCATGGCTGATTATTATTCATATGAAATGGGTTTAGAAACTTCATTAGCTGTTTTCCACCCACAAAAAGCTAAAGTTGATGATGATGACATAAGTGCTGGTGGAACTATTAGCACTAATTTTGCATCTGTTGATGGAAAAAGGGTTGTAATAGTTGATGATGTTATAACCAGTGGAAAAACTATGAATGAAGTTGTAAATACTGTTCAAGATCTTGGCGGGGAGCCAGTTGCTATAACAGTTCTTATTGATAAGGCAGGTTTAACTGATATTTTAGGTGTTCCTGTTAAATCAATTATTAGTCTTTCTAGATTAAGATAAATTAATCTTGATCTTTTTTAACTATTTTTTTATTTATTTTAAATTCTTATCTGATTTTTTTTATTTTTAAACTTAGCTATTCTATTATATTTTACATATATCTGTTTAATTTCTATTTTAAATTGTTTAAAGAGTTAATCTTTATACTAATTGGTTTATAAAAGTGATTTTTTGTGATAATTGAGTTTAAAAAGTAATTGTCATATAAAATAGCTTATAAAGTGTATTTTTTTTATAATAAGTATAGTTTAAAAAATAGTTTTCATAATAAATTATTTTAAAAAGTAGTTTTTTATAATTAGTATGGTTTAAAAAAAAATAATATAATAAGTAAAGTATATAAAAATAATTTTTATGGTAGATAAGATTAAAAATATTTAAAAAAAGAAAGGTTTTATTATAAATATTCTAATAACTCTTTACCTACTTTTACACCTAACTCTTTTGCTGTGCGTAATGAAGAAGTTTGAGTAGTTTGATGTAATATTTCACCATCTTCATTTAGTAGGATTGAATAGAGTTCTAATTGATTTTTATTATTGATCTTTGCATATGAGCCAAGAGGCCATTGACAGCCAATACCTAATTCGTAAAGAACAGTTTTCTCAGCAAGAACTCTCTTATTGGAATTATAATCATCTATTTTTTTAAGGGTTTCATTTACCTCAGATGAATCTTTTCTTGAGATGACTGCAACTGCTCCCTGACCTGCTGCAGGAGTGATGTAATCTACCGGAAATTCTGTTTTAATGTATTTGGTAAGTCCAAGTCTTATAAGGCCTGCCTCAGCCATGAGAGTTCCATCTACTTCACCGTCAAGTACTTTCTTAATTCTTGTTTCAACATTTCCTCTTAATGGTTTGAATTTAAATCCTTTTTTGTGATATTTGCAGAATGCCTCTCTTCTAAGGCTACTGGAACCTAAGCTAGAACCCTCTTCTAGATCTTCCCAGTTTCTATTAGATATGAATACGTCATTAGCCTTTTCACGTAATGGGATTGCAGCTATTGTAAGATCTTCATCAAGTTCTGTTGGAACATCTTTAAGACTATGTACTGCAAAGTCAACTTCCTCTTCAAGAACGGCTTTGTCTAACTCTTTAGTAAATAATCCTTTTGAATCCATATTATAAAGTTGGGAGTCTTTAATCTTATCTCCTTTAGTTTTAATAACATCTACTTCAATTTTTTCACCAGTAATATTAGCAATGGATTGGCAGGTTTGCTTTGTCTGTGTTAATGCTAATTGACTTCCTCTAGTTCCAACTTTCATTTTAACTCTCCTTTAATTATTTATTTAAGGTTAAAACAATTAACCAATTTTATCTTTTTAATACCTGTTTATAGTTTGACCTATAAACTAATAATATATTCTTATTTTCATTTATGCTTTCTTTAATGGAATCATCAAGTTTTTCAATATACTTGATACCATTAAAATTATTGATTTTACCATAGATAGAATTACCTAACTCGTCACAAAGTGTGATTTTAAGTGAGGGGTTTTCTTTAATTTTAGAACTTAACAATTTTATAAGTTTATCCTCATCAATCTCCTCACATGTAATTCCATATTTTCCACCAATTATAATATTATATGATAGATCGTCCTTAATCATATTAATGGATTTTTCAATTGCTTTGGTATTTATTCCCGGATTGATTTCCTCGATAATGGTGGAATTTTCGATTTTTTTAATGGAACTTCTACCAGGTATTCCATTGAATTTTAATAGACCATCCTGTATTCTTTTAATATCTATGTCTAATACAAGACATGTTGTAATGCTTCCTAAAATATTTAAAACATGGTATGGTGAAGGTGCAAAACTTTTAACATTAAATTGTCCTTTTATATTTTCATTATTTGTTGTGTCTAACTCATACTCTACTGTAAAGCTAGTTTCATCTAAGGAATATTTGATGTTCTTTGCTTTAACGTTGGAATCACTATTTAAACTAAAACTAATTACTTTATCGGAGTTTTTAAATTCAGGGTAAAACTCCTCCAGAGTATTCTTTTCAATTACAACCTTCCTACAGTTAAATATCTGCTTTTTAGCTATTTGGGCATTAGATTTACCTTTGGCAATAGGGTAATTTTCAAGGATATTTGTAAGTATGCCAATGTCTCCTATTCCACAGGCTCCAAGCGAGGATTCAAATATTGCATTGTCATAATTGATATATTCTTTAGAGCTATTTCCGTCATTTTCAAAACTGCATTTAGGTTGGGCAATCTTTCTTGCCATGTCTATAGTTTCAATAATATTGGCGGGGGTTATGCTTATATTTTTCTTAAGTAGGATTTCCTTATCCTCTTTAAATAGATATGCACCGAGGCTACTTAAGATTAAAGAATTATCCAATATCTCTTTTAGTATAAAACAAGTGGTTGTTTTTCCTTTAACTCCTGTAATTTCTATTACAGGTTTTTTATCCATTCTCCTCTTCCAATCTTTAAGGATTAAATTAACGGCCTCATGATGAGTGTAAAATTTAATGTTTTTATTAATTGATTTTATATAATCCTGTTTTTGAAGGGGACAATGAATAGGTGAAATTACAACAAGATCATCAATATCCTTTAATCCTGTAATTCTTTTAATTAGATGGACATTATTTGCTTTAAGTTCCCGTCTTCCATTTTTATCT
>JBJEIL010000047.1:0-13132 GCA_051876995.1 Methanobrevibacter sp.
AAACTAAAATTTAGTATCCATCAAAGACACTATCATATTCTCCAGCATCAAGTGCTTTTTGAGCATCTCTAGGATCTTTACCGTCAACGGTAATTCCCATACTTACAGCAGTTCCCATAACCTCTTTAGTTGCAGCTTTATAATCGTTAGCAAGTAATGAATCATATTTCATCCTAGCAATTTTAAAAGCTTGTTCAACAGATAAATCTGCAGCAACTTCAGTACCAGGTTCATGAGATCCTTTCTCAATATTGAGTTCATCCATAATAAGTGCTGTTGTTGGAGGAGTACCAATCTCAATTTCAAATTCTTTAGTATCACTGTCAACAATTACTTTAACAGGAACTTTCATACCTTTGAAATCTGCAGTTTTATTATTGATTTCTTCAACAACTTGCATCATATTAATACCTAAAGGACCAATTGCTGGACCTAAAGGTGGTCCTGGGGTAGCACTTCCACCTTCAACAAGGACCTCTACTGTGTCTGTTGGCATCAGTCAACCTCCTTTTGAATAATTCTAATTTGATCTGCTTCAACAGTAACAGGAATTGGAACTGCAGCTTCAACTAATTCTAAAACTACTTCCTCACGAGATTTATCAATACGTACTACTTTAGCCCTTTCACCTTTAAATGGACCAGAAATAAGCTCAACAACACTTCCTTCTTTAATAGAGGAAATGATTGGTTCTGGTTTAAGGAATCTTTTTACCTCTTCAAAAGTAATCTGTGAACTACCTTCTACAATACCTCTTAAATGAGGTATTTTCATTGCAGGATTCCTCATATCAATCTTAGTTGAAGCTTCAACTAAAATATAACCTTTTAAAGACTCTGGGACAATAATAGTTTCTATACCAATAAAGGTTTCTGTACCTCGAGTATCTCGAGATCTGGTAGCTAAAATTCTTGCCACATTTCTTTCTTGACCTGCTGATGTTTTAAGAGCATAAATGGAATTTTCATTATCTTCCATGTAATCCACCTATATAATTAAATTTATTATATAATTATAGATTAATTAAAGGTTATTATAAAAAATCTAACTTGTATAATTCATAGACATAGTAAATAAGAATACTATCAAAAAAAAACTAAAAATCATTATAAAAGTAGATTAATATAATAATATTATATATTTACTAAGTAGTATTTAAATGTTTCAAACACCATATAAATAAGGATTGAAATCTGAAAAAGTTTTTATAAAAAAGAGTTAAGATAAAGTTTTTTATTGAAAAATAAAATTCAAGGTATTTAAATACCAATAAGTTGTCCTATTAAAACAATAATAAAACCAATTAAACCGATTAAAATAATACCAATACCAGTTACTTTGGCAAAATTAGTATATTCTTCACCATCCGGTTTTCTAGCTACTCTAAGAACTCTTTTAGCTTCTTTATTAAAATTTTGTAATGAATCTTGAACTGTCATAAATATCCCTACAGAATATTAAAACATTGAAAAATAATTAATCAATAATCAGTATTAAAAATTTTGTAAATATTAACATATAAATATTTGGTTTTTTTAAAAAATTTAAAATCAGAATAGAAAAATGGATCTAATCAAAATTTATTTATTTTAGAAAAATATTAAAAATTAAATTAATACTTTAAAAAAAGAATTAAAAATGATGATTAGAATATCTCATCAATGTAGCTACTTAATGGATCATCATCTTCTTCTTCAGAATCATCAGAATGTTCTGGAGTTATTGTTTCATCTTCTTTAGAACCGAATTCATAAGGTTTAATTCCTGAAACAATAATTGTGGTTCTTACCATATTTTGTAGGCTTTCATCGATTTGAGTACCCCAAATAATATTTGCTTCTGGAGCTAACTTATCTGCAACAATCTGTACAATTTTTTCTGCTTCTTGTAATGTTAAATCAGCACTACCAGAAATGTTAATTAAAGCACCTTTAGCATCAGAAATATCAATATCTAATAATGGACTGCTTAAAGCTTCATGTACTGATTCTAAAGCCCTGTCTCCAGAATCGGATTCTCCCATACCAATCATAGCCATTCCTGAGCCTTTCATAATACTTCTAATATCTGCAAAGTCAAGACTTACTAAACCTTGTTTGGTAATAAGTTCTGTAATACCCTTTACAGCTCTTCCTAAAATTTCATCAGATACCATGAAAGCTTTGTTTAAAGGAAGATTTGGAGCAACTTCTAAGAGTTTATCATTAGGAATGACAATAACAGTATCAGATGCTGCTTGAAGTTTTTCTAATCCTTTTTCAGCATTTTCTCTTCTTTGAACACCTTCAGCTGAAAATGGTAATGTGACAACTGAAACAGTTAAGGCACCTAATTTTTTAGCAATTTTTGCAATAATAGGAGCTGAACCAGTACCGGTTCCTCCACCAAGACCACAGGTTACAAACACCATATCTGCACCATTAAGTCTTTCCCGAATTTCGTCTTCACTTTCTTCAGCACATTCTTCTCCAACTTCAGGCATTCCACCTGCACCTAATCCCCCACAGGTTTTTCTACCTAAAAGGATCTTACTGTCAGCTTGACTATAGAATAAATCTTGTGCATCAGTATTTACTGTAATTGTTTCTGCACCTTCAATACCTACTTCCTCTAATCTAGAAATAGTATTGTTTCCAGCACCACCAGCACCAACCACAAAGATATTAGCCTTACTGTTGTTAATTATATCGATTAATTCCTCATCTAAATCTGAATTAACATGATTATTAGAAGATTTATTTTCCGTCCTTTGTTCGGATTCTTTAATTGCGTCATCTATAAATTTCACGTATAAACCCCACATTAAATAATTAATATAGTTTTATATTATAATCAAAAAATGAAATAGTAAAATTATCAATCTTTAAAACTGTTAATAAATAAAATTAACTTTCTATCATTTTAAAAAACACCATAATAGAAAAAACCACTTTTTACTATTACAAAATATTAATCTTAAATAATAATTTTAATATCATATATTAAATAATTATTTTTTTTATCTTTTATATGTATAAATATTTTGGTATATTGATAAAAAACGAAATTCAAAAAACAAATAAAAATTTCTAAAAAAATAATAAAAAGAAAGAATATTGATTAAATAGAGTAAAAAAAATTCAAAACATAAATTTAAAAAAAATATTAAAAAATAAAAGAGAACAGATAGTATATCTGAATTTTAAGTAATATATTTTAAAGCTTTAAATATTTTATTCTTAAAAGAGAGATTATAGAAATAAAATATCATAATGAATAAATCTATCTAAAATAAATAAACAATTTTAATAAAAAAACATTAATTAGATAAGAAAATTTTACAAATATTCATCAAATAATCTAAAATCCAAATCTAATATAAATATATATTTAATAATATTATAATTATATTATATTTTAAAATAAAATTAATATATTAATTAATCTATAGGTTAATTTTACTATTTTTAGATATTTTATTAAAAAACAAAGGTCCTTTAAATGACAGAAGAGAAACAACCAGACTACAAAAAATCCAAAACAAAAGAAGGCATTCCATATAAATATGTTGAAAATGGAGAATACAATGTAATTCCAATCGAGACAAATTATATAAAACCTAACGAAAATCTTGACAAACTCTTTAATAAAGCCTACCCATTGTTTGAAAATGATGATTATTTGGTAATTGCCGAAACACCAATTTCTGTCTCACAGGGAAGATTAATTGATGAAGCGGAATATACTCCAGGTTTAGGTGCTAAGTTTCTTGCTGGTTTCTGGAGCAAATATTTATGGGGTTATATTTTAGGACCTCTTCTCAATATTAAACAGAGAACAATCCACAACCTTAGAAGACTTCCCCCAGAAACAGCTAGACATAAACAGGTTATTCTTGATTTATATGGATGGAAACATGCCCTAAAACCAGCTTCAGAAGCAGGTGTTGATTTAAGTAATTCACCAGGAACCTATGTGTCACTACTTCCAGAAGACCCCCAGAAAGTTGCAGAGGATCTATCCAAAATGGTTCTGGATAAAACTGGAAAGAATGTAAATGTAATGATAATAGATACCGATGCAACCTATATGAAAAATGGCGAATATTTCACAGGACTTCCAACGGCAATTGATGGAATTGAATCCGATAAAGGTGCATGGGGATATACAAAAGGACAACTATCCCAAAATATGGGCTCAACACCACTTGGATCAAGTAAGAAATTATCTGTAGAATATGCGCTTAAAATTGCAAATATTGCAGAGGATTATCAAAAATCACTTTCAACATGTATGGAAACAATTCACAGTGCTAAAAAAGTTCTAAATACGGATAGTGCCGAGGACAGTATAAGTGTTGAAACATTAAACAAGATTACACATACACCTGCAGTAATAATAAGAAGAAGAGTAGAATAAAAATTACACAGTGACATACACCAATAATAAAAAAGATCAGAATAAAAATTTAAAAAATTTCAAAAAACATGATTATACCAAAAATACTTATAAAAAACAAAAAATATATTAATAATTAAAACAATATAGATATGTTATAATAATATAATCCAATCTTCTAAAAAAACTAGTGTTTTTTGTTTATATTTTTCTTTTTTTATTTAATAAATCAAATTATTTCATAAAAATAGTCAATTTCAACAATAAATACTGGTTTAAAAAAGAATTAAATAAAAATAGGGAGAAATCAAATGTTAGATGACCCATTAGTACAAGACTTATTAAGAAAGATAATTGACGACCCTGAAGATCATCAGGGAGCTAAAAAGTCTAAAAGTAAAAAAAGTAAAAAAAATGATGATAAAGATTTAGACAACATGCTTATTGTTCAATGCCTTAATAAGGGAGTAAAAACTGACGAAGAGATTGCAGAAAAAACTGGAATCAGATTAAATATTGTTAGAAAAATACTCTACAGACTTTATGATGCTGGACTTGCAAGTTATAAAAGACATAAAGATCCTGAAACACAATGGTATAGCTACGATTGGAAATTTGAACCTGAAGAGGTTAATAAAACCATTAAAAAACAAATCAATGATGAAATTGAATTCCTTAAAAACATTTTAGACAATGAAAAAGACAATATGTTTTTCTCATGCCCTGAAGGACACACTAGATTTGATTTTGAAGACGCAAGCAATGTAGGTTTTACTTGTCCAGAATGTGGTGAAGAGGTCGTATTTGAAGATAATGCTGACATTATTAAAGAACTAGAAAAGGATATTAAAAAATATCAAAAAATCTATGATTCAATAGAAGTCAGTGATTAATATTTTTTTAAATTTTCTTAAATATTATTTTTACAAATAATATTATATTCAAACTACTTTTTTTAAGTTTTAAACAGATATTTAGATTTTAATACTATTTTTATCAATAATCTACTTAATTATATAAATTATTTAATAGTCCATATCATCTTTATTTAAAGAATAATATAATATAATCCAAATCATGAAATCAATAGTTTAAGATTTTATTTTTATGCTTAAAAACTATAAATAGGATAAAACTTAAAAAAATAATTGATTATTAAATTAAAATAAAATCTAAGCTAAAAATAGATTTATATTTTAGAAATAATTTGAAATCTAATTTTCCTAAATTAGAAAATATAAAAGATATCTAATGATTAATATGGAAGAGATAGAACTTTTAAGAGAAGAGGGTTGTCCAGAAAATGTAATTGCTCATTGTATTGCTGTTTGTAAAAGGGCACAGGAAATAGCTATGAATTTTCCCAATGCAGATAAGGAGCTTATTAAAACGGGGGCATTATTACATGACCTTGGAAGATCCAGAACACATGGCATTAAACATGCAGTAGTTGGTGCAGAACTTGCACGTCAACATGGTTATTCTGATGAAGTTGTAAACATTATTGAAAGACATATTGGTGTAGGCATTACTAAAGAAGAGGCAGAAAAATTGAATCTTCCAATAAAATCCTATGTTCCCGAGACTATTGAAGAAAAGATAGTGGCTCATGCGGATAATCTATTACATGGAACTGAAAGAGTAGATACAGAATATGTTATTAATAAATGGAAAAAGAAAATGGATAATCCGAATGATTCTATTGAAAGATTATTAAAATTAGATTATGAGCTTATTGGTCAATTTAATCAATAAAACTTTAGTCAGAATCGATTATTATCTTTTTAATAATAAGAGAATTTATTAAAATCAGATGAGAATTTTCTAATAGCCTATTAAAATAAACTATGAGATTTAATTAATAGTGCTTATTTAACTAATATTATAATTAAAGAAATAAGGATTGTGTAATATATGAAAGTTATATGTTCAAGTGAGGAATCATTATACAGACCTGAGGCAGTAAGATGGAGAGAAAGGATGAAATTAATGAGACCATATGGTAATGTAGTTGCAATTCTTCCTTGTTCTATGAAAAAACCATATTCCAATTCAAAATCCCATCAAAAATTTAAAAGAGCAACTAAAGGTTATCAGGAAGTAATTGTTACTTCCCCTTTTGGAATATGCCCAAGAGAATTAGAAAACACCTTTCCAATACAATCTTATGATGTGAGTGTAACTGGTTCCTGGAGTGAAGATGAAAAAAGAGAAGCAGGAAAACTTTTAAGAGAGTATATTGGAGATACCCCTGCGGTTGCAAATGTCTCAGGTGGCTATGAGGAAACATGTAGGGAATATTTGGATGATCTTGATATAATATATACCTGTGTAGATAATCGTCCAACCAATCCTGATTCCATCTATAATATGAGAATGGAATTAAAAAAATATGAAAAGATGCCACGTCGTGAGAGAACATTACATGAATTGAGATCTATTGCCCAATATCAGTTTGGTGAAGGTGGAGAAAACCTTATACCAGATGATGTGATTATTAAGGGAAGATATCATCATAAACTTTACTATAACAACAGACAGATTGCATTTTTAAATAAGGATGTTGGTTTATACACCTTGAGTTTAGCTGGTGGGGAAATACTTGGAGAATTGAATCTTAAAACGGTGAATATTGATTTCGATTTAAAAACAAACACAGTTTTCTCAGTAGGTGTTGAAAATGCAGATCATTCCATCATACCTCGCGATGAGGTGGTAGTCATGAGGAATGGTGAAGTATTAGGAACTGGAAAAGCCATAGTTAGTGGAGAAGAGATGGAAAAATCCAATTATGGTGTTGCAGTAGACATAAAGCATAGAAAGAAATAAATTTAAAACTTTTCAATTAGAAAAATTAATTATCCCTTTTTCCAAAAATTGAAAAAGTATTTAAATAGTAAATTTTAATAATAATAACAATTGTTTTATAAAAATATGAAAAGTCAAAAAGCATATGCAAAATTAATACCCGGAAATAGTATAGTTTAAATATGACGATTTGATAATAAACAATTAGTATTAAAAAATTTTAAGAAAAAAAGAAAAAAACAGGTGATAAATATGTCCGAAGATATTGTAAGTGATATAAGAAATGCGATTTACCCAGTATTAGATCCGCATATGGGAATAAGTGTAATCGACATGGGAATTGTACAATCTATTGACGTTAATGACGGAGTAGCAGACATTGTTATTAAACCAACTAATCCTGCATGTATGAGTATTACCCGTGTAGCTGTACAAGTTAAAGAATTAGCAGGAAGAGTAGAAGGCGTAGATAAAGTTCATGTGAAAATTATTGAACATGCAATGGCAGATACTCTTAATGAAATGATTAATAGAGATTAAATTTAAACTTTTAAATTTTTAAATTTTTCTTATTGTAAAGCATAACATTTAAATAATATAAAAATAAAAATTATATTAACTTGTATTTCTTGAAAATAGAAGTGTTATTATTAAAAATATTTTTTATATAGGCTAGTGGCACAGCTTGGTTAGCGCGCACGGCTGATAACCGTGAGGTCATGGGTCCGAATCCCATCTAGCCTACTAAAAAACTTTTTTTATTAGTTGTTACTTTTTTTAAAAGAATTCTATTTTATATACATTTTAAAAATTTTTTAAAAAAACAATAATTAAAATAGACAAATAACTATATTTTTTTAAATATTTTCATGGATTTTATTTGAATCAATAGAGATTTTATATATTGTAAAAGTATATATACTTAAAAAACAAATACTTCAATGTACAAAAAATGGGAGTGAAGTTAAAATGTGGGGAAAAATAAATGAAAAATTTCGAAAATATCCTGCAAGAATCAGAGTAGTACAAAAAATGTTAGAACTAGGTATAAGAATCACTGATGATGGAAAGATTTACTGTGGTGACTTAAAGATTAACGAAGCAGCCCTTGCGAAAGTATCAAATGTAGATAGAAGGGCAATAAAATCAACCATTGATTTAATTTTAAATGATGAAGAATTAAGTACCATATTCAAGAATATTGTTCCTGCAGGTACATTACTTAAAAACATTGCAAAAAGTTTAGGCCTTGGTGTAATTGAAATAGAATCTGGAGAAAAAAGTAATGGTATCCTTGCATCAACTAGTGCATTAATCGCATCTAAAAATATTAATATAAGACAAGCTTATGCTGAAGACACATATCTAGAAGAGGATCCGGTACTTACAATCATTACAGATGAACCAGTACCTGGAGATATAATAAATGAATTCTTAAAGTTAGATAATGTTAAAAGAGTTTCAATTTATTAAATAAACCCTTTTCATTATTTTTTTTATTACAATAAAAAACAATCAACTAATTCTACTCAAATAAAATGTTAAATCTAACTTTTAATTTAACTATAACTATTTTTATTCAAGCCGGAACTACCATTAAATAAAGATCCATAAATTATTAATTATTAAATCCATGTTTATTAATTTGTAACATATTTGTTTAAATAGATAATCCTAAAAAGAGCAAATCAACTATTTCTACTTAAATTACTTAACTTTAAATCTAATTTTTAAATATTAAAAATTTTAAAGCCAATTTTAAAATCAAACATTAATCCATTAACAGTAAATAGTTTATTAGAATTTAAAAATCAAAAACTAGAAAAAATCAATATAAAAATCAATACAATGTAAATAGAAAAAAATAAGATAAAATTAATAAAAGATAAAAATAAAATTAGATAAGATTAAATTTAAGCCTCTTGAGAATGAGCTGCTTCCCATTCTTTGTCTTCTTCATCAAGAACCTCTAAAAGTTCGTCCCATGCTTCCAAAGATTCTTTAGCTGCTTGTTCAGTTAATTTTTCAATAGCATAACCTGCATGAATCAAAACATAATCCCCAACTTCCACATCAGGAAGAAGATTTGTTCTAGCAGTTTGCCTTACTCCGCCGAAATCAGCTGCAAGTAAATTATTCTCTTTATCTAATTCAACAACCTTAGCAGGTGCTGCAATACACATAGTACACACTCCTATAAATTATTTTTAAAATTATTAAAAATTAAAAAACCTATATATTAATCATTATTAACTTAATAGTTACAAGTATATAAAAATATTTAATTAAATCAAAAAAAAGTATTACTTTAATAATTTTTATTAATAAAAAAGTCAAATATTAAAACCTTAAATAAAATTCAAAAAAATAAAAAGATTTTTTAAAACATAAATGAAAATAAGAAATGATAAAGAATTTCTAAAATAGAGTATGAGGTATTATCATGGAAAATATTGTTATCGGTGCAGGTCCTGCCGGAAGGGTAGGATCAATAGAACTCGGTAAGTTAGGTGAGGACACCATGCTTATCGAGAAGAAACATATTGCAGGGACTTGTTTAAATGAGGGATGTATGGTTATTTGTGCTTTAAACAATGTTGTTCATCATTTAAACAATAATAGAAGATATGCTAATCATGGATTCTTAAAGGGAAATATTGAAGTTGATTATGAAGCATTATGTGAAAAAATCAGGGAAACACAGAGAAAACTTAGATATATCGAACAAAAAGAATGTGAAGAGGTAGGAAATAAAGTTGTTTTTGGAGAGGCAAAAATCGATGGGGACACTGTTAACGTTAATGGTGAAAGCTTCCAATATAAAAATCTTCTAATCTCAACAGGGGGAAGACCATTCATACCCGATATTAAAGGTAGTGAAAATGGATATGTAAGCAGTAATCTCCTTGATTTAAAAGAGATACCCGAAAATATAAATATTATTGGAGGAGGAACAATAGCTACAGAAATAGCCAATATATTTTCCGGTTTCAAAGCCAATGTTAATGTATTTGCAAGAAGCCAATTCCTAAAAGAAGTTGATGCACCTGCCAAAGATTATATAATGAAAAATCTATTAAACAACATCAATGTTTATGAAAATACAGACGCTGAAGAGATTAAAAAGGATTCCCTAATTACGTCAAAGGGAGAATTTGAGGGAATTACCTTTATATGTACAGGAAGAGTTCCAAACTCAGAAATAGCTAAAGACTTTCTTGAATTAAATCCGGATAATTCAATTAAAGTCAACAATATGATGGAAACAAGTAAAGAACATATTTATGCTGCAGGAGATGTTACTGGAGGATATAAATTTACACCAGTTGCAAGAATGGAAGGAGTTACAGCTGCAAGAAATATGGCGGGATACTCACAAATGGTGGATTATAAATATGTCCCCGAATCAATAACTCTTGATATGCCTGTAAGTTTTGTAAAAAGCAACAATAAGGTTGAAACAGAAAGTATTGAAATACCAGGATTAGCAGGACCTGACTCATTCTGGAATATATTAAATGGAGATACGGGATATACAAAGATAGACATCAATAAAGAAAATAGAAATGTTGAAAATGTCTTCTCAATTTCCCCATCATCAGTAGATGATGTTGCATATATGACTATGCTCATGACCCTTGGTATGGATATGGAAGACTTTGATGAATTCTTAGAGATTCATCCATCTACAGATGCAGTTTCTAAAATAATGAAATACATGTATTAATCATTTAAAACTTATGGTCAATTAAAGAATATGATTTAATGTTATATTAAATCATATTCAATTTCCATATATTTTAGAAGAAATAAAATTCTTTAAGATAATTAACAGTTTATTTAATAGCTAATTAAGGATATTGAAATTGACTTTAACAACTATTTTTATAATATAATTAGCTGAATCTTATTAAAAATTATAAATATTAAAATCAAAGATTACCAACTTAGAAAACTAATATAAATGAGGCGTGGATATGGAAGAGGCATGGGAAGGTTTATTTACAAATAAAGTCTTGGAGAGGGGAAGATTATATTATATAGAAGGTGTAGAATTACTTTCCTATGAGAATACATATCTTACAGCTGAAGTATATGGAACAGACTATTATAATGTTACAATAGAACTTACTGAGAATTTCATAAAAGGTATGACCTGCGATTGTCCTTATGCCGCAAATCACAGATATTGCAAACATATGGCTGCGGTTCTATATTCCATAGAAAACAGTAATCTGATTCTTGCAGATGACAATAGTGAAAATGAGACCATAAAATCATTAATCGATTCTGCAGATGAGGATAAACTAAAAGAGTTTTTAGATGAGATTTTAGAAAATGACATGAGTCTTAGAAGAGAATTCAAATTTAGATTTAAAGGCGAACTTTCTAAAGAAGATCAGAATTTCTATAAAAACAAGATCAATTTAATGTTTAATTTTAATGGAGAATTTCTTGAAACAGACTATACTGAAATTCTAGACAATTTAGAAATTAGTCTACTGGAATTTATAGAGGAGGATATTGAGGAACTGTTAAAACATGAAAAATACCCCTTTATCTTTGAATTATTTAAGAACATCTATAAGCAACTTTATTTCTTAGTTGAAAATTACAACAATGAAAATACAGAAGCCTATTTTAAGGAAATAGGACGTCACTCATTTAAAATACTTAATAAATTAGTAAATTCCAATATTGACGAGAAATTAAAGGACAACATATTTAACTGGAGTTTAAAAAAATTAGACTATAATATTTCCAGCCCATTAAACAAACATCTGGAATCTATCATCATATATAAATTCGATAATCCTTTTTATATTCTAGAGAAAAACGATTTTGCAGATGGAAAGATTGAGGAATATAAAGAAAATAGGGATAGTGATGATTTTAAGAACATTATTGAGTTTAAATATAAAGTTCTAAAATCAGAGGGAGCAAATAAGAAAAAAATCAATCGATTCTTATCCAAATATAACTATAAAATAAATTAACTATTAAAAAATTAAAAGAAAAACAGTTTGAAAAACTTAAACCAAATAGGAAAATTAAGTGCAAGTAAAAAAAAGGTTAAATGAGAATAATTAGAGAATAAACAATGAAATAGCTAATTATTTAAATAAATTTAACTGAATCAGCCATTTTATAACAGGCATCCTCATTAATATATTGGACCCTTACACAGGAATTATTATCATCAGAATATACGAAACAATTGTAATAGCTTATAATTCCCCCGTCTTTATATATTGTAAGATTACCCCTCTTAATTTTAGAATCATTAACTAATGATTTAATGTTACTATCACAATAAACCCTTTCTGTTTTATTAGTTAAATCATAATAAGATACAACAACCTTATTAGACTCATAACTTACCAAATTACTATCATTTACTATCCTTGAAAAATGAGAGGATTCTGGAACATCCATTGTAAAATTATCTTCAAAATTATGATTTACATAGTTAAAACTCTGATATGAAGATAATACATTACTTGCAAAAACTAATAATATTATTACAATGAGTATTCCAATTCCAATCTTAATCCTTTTATCCATAATTTCACACCTAAATAAATATATTTAGAGAAAAAAACTATTTTTGAGCTTCTTTTATAATAATATCACTTATTCTATCTCTAGAACCTGCAATTTTAGAACCATATTCATGAGTTTTTGATTTTACCTCTTCAAGATTATCCATTACATCCCCAATAACACTGGCCAGATTATCGTTATCTGCCTCAAAAACAGCTCCTTTAAAGACTTGAGCCATATTATGATAACGACCATATTTAACTCTTAGAAGTGCGATAGTTGGAAGATGGCAAGTCATAGCTTCTGAAAGCATCATACCATCATCAGTTAAAACTGCAAGATCTATTAATTCATATAAATCATTTATCCAATTAATATAACCCAAATAAATCATATGTTCCTC
>JBJEIL010000048.1:0-2861 GCA_051876995.1 Methanobrevibacter sp.
AGAGCAAAAGGTTTACATCGATCATTTAACGAGGAAGAATGTATTGCATGTGCATAACCTAAATTACTCAGAAAAACATTAGAAGAAAATCCTGAACTTGACTTTGTACTCTTGCAGATAAACTATCTTGATTGGGATAGCCAATCATTTAAAGTAAACGAGCTTTATGATATAGCTGTTGAATATGGTTTAGAGATATTAGTAATGGAACCTCTTAAAGGGGGAACCATTATAAACATTCCTGATGAAGCGGAACAATTACTTAAAAATTACAATCCTGAAGATTCTACTGCGAAATGGGGATTAAGATTTTCAGGAAGTTTAGATAACGTTTCATATGTCTTATCTGGTGCTAAAAACCATAATCAAACCAGGGAAAATATTGAAACATTTAGAGATTTCAAACCTCTTAATTTAAATGAGGTTGAATTACTTAGAAAAACAGCTAAAATCATTAATGACTCTATTGCAATATCATGTACTGAATGTAAATATTGTATGGAGGATGGAATATGCCCTCATAATATACCAATTTCCGAGTACTTCACATTGTATAATGATGCTAAACGAGTAGGTTTTAAGGATTTTTCAACACAGCAGGTAATGTATAGGACAATTGGATTAAATCCTGATTATGGTTTGGCTTCAGATTGTGAGGAATGTGGGGAATGTAGTAGGATCTGTCCACAGAAACTTAAAATTCCTAAACTTCTAAAACAGGTCTACGAGGAATTTGAAACTACGATGTAATTCTTTATAAACTTTATTTTATAATTAATAATTAAATCCTTTTCAAACTTTCAATTTTTTTAGATTATCTTTATCAAGACTTTTAAATGCTATTTCTAATTTAATATTTTCTTTAAACTTAATTTTTATATTTAATAAACTACAAAGTTTCATACTATGGCAACTAAAGTAACTTCACCGGATAATCTTCCCCTTAAACCTGGCGTTTATATTATGAAGGATATTAATGAGGAGGTTATCTATGTTGGAAAATCAAAATCTCTTAAGAAAAGAGTAAGTTCTTATTTTAAAGATAAGGTGGATAGACCAAAAACAAGAGTTTTAATGAATCATTTTCATTCATTGGAATATATTGTAACTGCCTCTGAAAAGGAGGCATTAATATTAGAGGCTAATTTAATCAAAAAATATATGCCCAAATATAATATTCGTCTTAAGGATGATAAACAATATCCCTATGTTAAAATCACTGATGAGGATTTTCCAAGACTTATTATAACAAGAACTATTGGTAAGTCTGGAAGTTATTATGGTCCATTTACAGATGTAGGATCTGTACGTTCCACTGTTAAATTTTTAAAACAATTGTTTAAAATTAGAACATGCAAACATATGGATGGTCCTTGCCTAAACTATCAAATTAATCTATGTTATGCACCCTGTGATGGAAACATCACAAAAGAGGAATATGCTGAAATCATAGAGAAGATAGATTTATTTTTCCAAGGAAAATATAATGAAATAATTAATAATCTTAAAAAAGAGATGAAAGAAGCTTCAAAGAATCTTGAATTTGAAAAGGCTGCAGTTTTACGTGATCAAATAAACTCCATTGAGGAGGTTATGGTTAAACAATTTGTTGATTTAAATGATGAGTTGGATCAGGATGTAATAGCCAGTGCTGAAAATAAAAACAACACTATTATTGTAGTTTTATCCATACGTAAAGGAAAGATTATATCAAAAGAAGACTATCAAATGGATAATACTCAAAACCAAGATTCAAGTGAAATTTTTTATAGTTTTATTCAACAATATTATGGAATTAATCGTCATATTCCAAAAGAGATCATAATTGAGGATAAGGTTAAAGATTCTGAACTGATTGGGGACTGGTTGTCTGATTTAAGAGGCAATAAGGTAAGTATCACCATACCTCAAAAGGGAAAAAAACTACGTCTTGTTCGTCTTGCAAGAGGTAATGCTGATATTGTTAGAAAACAGAAGGAAAAGGTGTCTAATGCTTTAACGGAACTTCAAAATTATCTTAAGCTTAAGAATGTGCCTCATGTTATAGAGGGTTATGATGTAAGTAATATATCTGGAACATTACAAGTTGGTTCCAAAGTAAGTTTTTTTGATGGTAAACCTAATAAGAAACAATATAAAAGATTTAAACTTGAAACTCCTGGACCAAATGATTATGGGATGATGAGGGAGTTATTAACAAGAAGATTTAAATCACTTGTAGGTGAGGAGGATTATAAAAAACCTGATTTAGTGCTTATAGATGGTGGTAAAGGTCAGTTACATATTGCATGTGAGGTTCTTGAGGAGTTAGGTCTAGATGATATACCTGTAATAGGTCTTGCAAAGGAGTATGAGGAGGTATTTGTACCTCAATCAAGTAAACCTATTATAATCCCCCATGATAAACAGTCATTACATATTCTACAACAAGTAAGGGATGAGGCACATAGGTTTGGTGTTACTTATCATAGGAAATTACGCTCTAAAAAGATTACAGAATCAGAGCTTGATGGTATTCAAGGCATTGGTAAAAAACGTAAATTAAATCTTTTAAGGGCATTCGGAAATATTGATTCCATTTCAAAAGCTAGTGTTAATCAGTTAAATGAGGTTGACGGAATGAATCAGAAGGTATCTGAAAATGTATATAATCATTTTCACCATTATAAAGTTTAATTGATGTTGTTTTTTATTATTTTTAAAATATTTTTCTTTTTTTGTCTTATAATTTTTCATTATAATATATTTTTTTATATCTTTTTAAATTATTTTAATTAATTTTTACTAATTCATAAATTATTAAATCTAATTTTATTTTATATTTATAAAATATAATTGAATATTTGTTTTAAAACTAATAG
>JBJEIL010000049.1:0-2797 GCA_051876995.1 Methanobrevibacter sp.
GTTAACACTTTGATTAGAACTAGGGTCTGGTAAGGAGCTGTTATTGTCTAAAATTAATGTTGCACCAAGTGCAACAAGACTTAAACATAATATTGTAATTAAAATAGTAATAAAGTAGTCTATCTTTTCCATTACGTACACCATAAATTTTTAATATATCTTGAATACTTATTTTTTAATTCAAATATTTAAAATTATTTCTTTTTAACCTTTTATTTAATTATGTTCTTTTAATATATCAATAAACCTAAATTTAATATTAAATCTTAAATAACCATAAAAAACGGCCCTTAAATTTAATTTTTTAAGTTTTCAATAGGGAAAATATTGTTATATTTCTAGTTTTTACTGAATTGTCTTGTTTATTTTTTAATTGTTAAAAAAATCTATCTAAAGTTGTTTCGTTTTTATCTGGTTTTCTATATGGTTTTCTAAGAAAGCTTTTCTGATTTGCTTTTGTGACTATATCATTTTCCTTTATATTTCCAATTAGTATTGGGGAGTTGGGATCATGATATTTTATATTCTCAAAGGCTTTTTTGGGATTTGTATTTGCATAGCAATATTTACATCCATTTAAACAGGTGTCATATTGTCCGATATCCCTTGTTTCAACACAATGGCAGTGCAATCTGTCTCCTTTATGTTTGATATTTTTAAATTTTATATTGTTTACATTTCCGAAAAGGTCCAGATTTCTGCAGGCTCCTTTTATAATATTATATTTACTATAGTCCATATCACTTGCACAGCTTTGTATTTTCATATTGTATCTGTCAGCGATTTTTCCAAGATTTCTGGCAATGTCCTCTTTATCATTTGTCGTAAATGGAATGATTTCAGGCATATTCCTTTCTAGTTTTTTATATAAATCTACAAAACTAAAGATACATCTGTCTATATAGGGGTTTACCTTTTCTGTAATGTATTCAAAGCACTGTTTATGGTATTGGAGATTATAATATGGGGTATATAATACTGGGTCATATCTCCAAGCCACCTTGTCCTTACCAACAATATCTGATAATTCTATTAATGTATCTATACTCTCGTCAATAGATGGAACATTTGGCTCAACATCCCCCTTATATCCTGTTATTGTATAAAAAAAGTAGGTGTTATAATGGTCTGTAATCCTATGGATATCTGGAATAAGTGGCCTATAGTTCTTTGATACAAATGTGATACAATCTATAAGGTTTTCCTTAAGTTCAATTCTAGAGACTTTCTCAGGAAACATTGGATTTCTAACATAAACATATCCCTTCTCAAATCTTTTTAAAAGCCATTTGGAATAATATTGGGGAATATCTGTTCTGGAACTAACATCAAGTATCATTTTATCATTTTTGATTATCTATAATGAATTAATATGTGTCTAAAAATTTTATAAAAAAATAAAAATTTGTTTAAGATTAAAAAATAGGATTAATATTAAATAGGGGATTAGGTTTGTCGGATTCCATCTAAATGGTAACCTTTACTAAACTAGGGGGTTAGGTTTATTGGATCTATCTAAGGGGTAATCTTTTACTGTTAAAGGTTTACCAATATTTTTTAATCTGTTATTTAAAAATTCCCTTCCCTTTTCTGTTGCTGCAAATAATGGCACTTTCTTACCGGAATAATATGGTTTAACCTTATCTGCATAATCGAGTATTTCGGATGATGCACAGGCAGTTATAACATCTGCATTCTCAAACAGTTCAACCACTTCTTCTTTGCTTGCACCAGTTGTATGGGCTACAAAGAGGTAAATATTGACATCACCAGGTATTTCAAGTTCTCTTATTTCTTTAACCATAGGTGAGGGTATTATGGTAACTGCAATATTCTTATAGCCTTTTTTGATTGCTTTTTTAACACCTTCCATTTGGTTTAATTCTGCGGTCTCAGGATTTAAAACATTTTCCCTACCAAGTTTTTCGGCTACCTCTTGTAATGGAGTTGTTGATACAAGTCCGGATACCCTTCCGCCAACACCTTGAACCGTATCGGGATCAGTCATTAAAACAGTACCTACCCCTTCGCATGCACCTACTACACAGTCAATTGTACCAAGTTCAAGGTTTGTTTCAAGTGTTTCACTTATTCCAAATGTCATTATATCTTCCATTTTAATGGTTCTTCTAGAAGTGCACATGCCAAACTCTTTAATTCTCCGGTTTATATTCATTTCAATATAATCCTTGGTGATTTTATCAACATTGTCAATATCCTTATAGATAGGACAATAGTCGATTTTAGGTTCTCCAATTGATGTAATCTTACCATTTTCAATTACAACCTCTGCTTTACCTAATGTAGATATTACATGTTTATCTTTTACCATTTTACTCACCTGTTTTTTCTAATATTTTACTATATAACTAGTTTATTAAATATTTTATGAAAATTCTAGGATGAGTATTATTATAAAAATAGTTTAAAAATAGAATTTGATTTTTTTAGATTGATTTAAGTTTATTATTATAAGAATGGTTTAAAATAGAATTTGGTTTCTTTTTAGATTGATATAGTTTATTATAATTATAAAAAATAGTTTAAAATTATGATGTGGTTTTTTAGCCTAATATATTTTTTTATTAAAGTTTAAAAATGGTTTAAACATTAAAATTAGTTTTTTTTAATATAAAATTATTAAAATTATAATAATGATTTAAATATGTAGTTTTATTAGTTTAATAATAGTTTACTAGATTTTGTCAGCTTCCACAACCACATCGAACAATAACTTTTTTAATATCATCACCTCTGTATCAGATAAAGAACTTGTTACCATATCTTCCCATTGATC
>JBJEIL010000050.1:0-12577 GCA_051876995.1 Methanobrevibacter sp.
GAATATAAGAAGATGATTCTTAAACTTGCAAATTCATCACAGATTAAATTTGATTTACCAAAAGATAACTCTGATAAGACTTTCAATTCTTGGTTAATATCAATTGATTCTAAATTGGATGATCTTCAAAACGATTTAATCACAATGGGATTACATAGTTTAGGTAAAGTTTTAACCGGTGATGAATTAATTCAAGAAATAATAACAATTGTATCTTCAAGAACAGATATTTACACTGAAGTTCTACATTATTTATATCCTGAATTAAAGAATCTGGATTATTATTCTGATGTTAAAGGAAATTCAAAATATAAAAATGAAGTAAATGCTACTAAAACCTGGTTATATAATACCATAGCAATAATGGTAAATGGAAGTATAAACTTTAATGCTTTAATGTCCTTTTATGGAATCAATAGTTCCTCAGTATTATATGAGGATTTACTTCTTGCAAATTCAACATTAGTTGCTTTAAGAAATAATGAGGAGTTACAGGCAATTATTAATGCTCTATCTGGCGGATATGTAAGACCTGGTTTATGTGGAGATCCTGCATATGCCGATGTTTTACCAACTGGTACCGCAATGTATACTGGTGATAGAACTAAGATGCCAACTAAAGCTGCCTGGGCTGCTGCAAAAACAATTGATGATAAATTAATTGTCAATTATTATCTTAAACATAAGAAATTCCCGGAACTTGTCGGAATTATTATGTGGGGTACTGAAATATTACGTACTGATGGTATTCAAATTGCACAATTCATGTATTTCTTAGGAGTTCAACCTGTCTGGTCTAGATCAGGAGCCGTTACTGGTGTTGAATTAATGAATCTATCTGATTTAAAAATTAAACTACCAAATGGTACTGTATTAAACAGACCTCGTATAGATGTTTATACCAGTATGGTAACCAGTTATGTAAATTGGATTAGCTTACTTATTAACAGTGTTAAAGTTGCCGCATTAAATTGTCCAAATGAGACATTTAAGCAGAACTATGTTAAGAAACATTATAATGAAACAGGTAGTCTTGATAGATTATTCGGTCTTCCTGGAAGTGTTCTTGAAGGTACTGGACTAAGTGATTATATTCCAGCTACTTCAAATTGGTATGATAAGAGTATTAATCTCACAAGTACTCTAACCAATATTTATTTAAACAGAGTGTCCTACTCTTGGGGTATAGACTCTGATGGAAATATTGTCGTTAAAAAAGCTACTAATGCATATGTTAATTTATTAAAAAATACAGATTTAGTAACTCAAAATCTTGATAGTACCTGGAGATTAACTGATTCAGATGATTACTATGATTGGTTAGGTGGATTATATGGTACGTCTAAAAAATTAGGTGGTAATCCTGATTCCGCGGTTGTGGATATTAGGAATACAAATAATCCTACATCACGTACTATTGCCGAGCAAATTGATTTGGAAGTTAGAACTACCATTGCAAACCCAAAATATGTTCAAGCATTAATGAATTCCGGAGCTGCAGGTGCAAATACATTGGCTGCTAAGGTTCAGGATGTTTATGCAATGACAGTTGCAACTTCAACAGGTAAAGGTAAATCTGATATAAGTAGTAATACCTGGTCTGTAATTGCACAGGCTATGGCAGATTCAGAGTCACTTGCAAAAACTAACAGTCAAAAATTTGGTATGATGGCTGCTAGTGCATGGGCAATGTATGCATACTTTACAGGTTACTGGACACCTACAAGTGCTCAGGATAAGGCAAACTTGCAAAAATTAGTAAATAACTATGTAAATAATGTTGTATCAACTGATGCATTTGCTTGTTGTCACCATACTGATCCATTTTCATTTAACAAAGACGTTATTAGTATGTATACTGGAAGTCAGGCTAACATGAAGAAATTCAACCAATTATTTAAACAAATGAGTGGTACTAATCAGAATGTTTATGATCAGAATGCCAATCAGCAAGCAGCAAATGGTACCTCATCTAATACTCCAAATAGTGGTTCAAGTTCTTCATCAGGATCTTCAAGTTCAGGATCCTCAAGTGTAGGTGATCAGGCAAGTTCCTCAACAAGTACAGGATCAGCATCATCTGCATCTTCTGCAGGTTCTTCTTCTTCATCAGGACAAGCTGGATCTAGTTCTTCTGGAAGTAATGCAAAAGCATATGAAGTAAATAAAGCTACTCAACCTTCCGGTGGTTCTGAAGCATCTTTACCAATATATGTAATGGTTATAATTATAGTAATATTAGTTATATTCGGATTTGGTTTCTTTAAACGAAACAAAGATGATGATTTTTAATTGAGTAAATCAATTATTATCATCATAATTTTTTTATTTTTTTATTAAAACTTATTTTTAACTTTTTTTTAAGATATTCTTTTCTTATTTAAATGATTGTCTTTTTTTTAAGATGTTTAATGCTTATTTCATGTTTTTGGTTAATTTCTATAGGTATTAACAATTTTTTTTAGATGTTTAATATTGGGCTGTTTTTAAATTATTTCTTTCATACATTACAATTGATTTAAGCTATCTTCTAAATCACTTTTAATTATTTTTGGATATTTAACGAATCTTATCTTTAAACAATTTTTTCATTAAATTCATATCTAAAATATTTAAGTCATTTTTTTCATATTCCAATTTTTTTTCTGATTTAGGAATTTTTTATATTCAAGAATTTTTTAATAAAATTTAATTATAATTAAATACATATTATTTTTGTATAAAGATTATTTTAAAAATATTCAAATAATGTTTATATTCTATTAAAAAAATTCACGAGGTGAAAATTTGAGAGGTTACAAGCTTATGATATTTCTGGTTTTAATTATTGGAATCTTATCAATTGGTGCTGTAAGTGCAAGTGATTTGAATAATACTTATACTTCGGATAATAATTCTCAATTATTGGATAATTCTAATACTGTTGATATTAATTCATATGATGATGTTGGATTTGATTCTCAAGTTTTAAGTTCTACTGAAAATCAAAAGAATTCCACAGTATACTCATCAAATAATACTCCGATTAAAACTTCAAATACTATTAAAGTAAGTTCAAGTAATTATGACACTTATTTTAATGATAGCGGTTTTGTTAAATCCGGAATATCTTCTGGAGATACTGTTGATTTAACAGGAACTTTCAATAATAAAAATTTCATATTCGATATTCCTGTTACTATCACTTCAAGCTCCAATGCAAAATTAAATAATTGTACTGTTGAAATCACCAAAGGTGGTGATGGAAGTACAATAAGCAATCTACAATTTGAAAATTACTTTGAACATGGAATTGGGGTATTTGTATCCAATGTTAGTGATGTGGTTATAAACAATATCAATTTTTATGGTGATGGAAATGGAGCATATGGTATTTTTTTAAACAATACTAATAACTCCAAAGTTATATCAAATAGAGTAACTACCAAATCAGCTTCTTCTAATCAAAAATGGACTCGTCCAGCTATTGTTTTATCAAACTCCTTCTATAATATAATTGATAAAAATTATGTGGAAGTGGAAGATAGTAATGGTATTTATTTATCCAAATATAATGGTGGTGTATCTAGTTACAATAATATTACAAACAATATTGTAAATTATACATATGCCTCTGTTACTAGCTGGTCTTATGGTATAAATTTAATGGGTTCTTACAATATTGCAGAAAATAATACTGTAATAGGAGCTTACAGGGGTATAGTAACCCAAACTGGTGCTGGAAATCAGATTATAAACAATACTTTAATAAGTCTAAATGGTGTTGATTATAGTACTGGTTCTATAACTGGCGGTGATTGTGCAATTGAATTAACCCCTAATTCTGTAGCTATTGGGAATAAGATTATTAATTCTTCTGTTGCTAATGGTATTCATATATCCGGTGATAATGTAAATGTAATTAATAATACAATTGATTGTACCTTAGACAATAGTGTCGGTGTTAGTGTCGAAGGAAGCAATGCCAGTGTTGTAGGTAATCTAATCACTGCAAAAAGTAATGGTATATTCGTTGTTGGACCAATTTCAAATATCTTAATAAATAACAATACTGTTAACACTGATAATATTGGTATACTTGTTAAAAAACAGTCAAGGGTTAAATATCCAGTAAATGTTGTTATATCAAATAATACTATTAATACAGGTGGAGATGTTGCAATTAATGCACAGGAAGCTGGAGGATTATCCAATGTAACTGATGACAATATTGTTAACGGTAAAACTGTGATTTATCCTGGAATGGAACCTTCAACTGAGGATGATAACAATACCTATAAGTATAATGGTACTGTTATACACATCACTCCAGATAACGTAGACAATTACTTTGATAAAAATGGAATAATGAACACTTCAATTGAAGATGGTGACATTCTTATTTTTGAAGGTAATTTTAATGGTAAATACTTTGAGATTTCATCATCTGTAAAAGTGTTAGGTGAAAATGCTACTTTCGGTAATTCTAGTTTTAGAGTTAAAAGTGATTATGTTACATTAATTGGTTTAAACATTTTAAATAATGATTTAAACAAGATTAATCAATGGCCTTTACATGTCTTAGAGGCAGATTATGTATTTATATATAATTGTACCCTTAACATTACCGATAACAAAACTGCATATGGTATATATCTTCAGGATACAAAAAATGATAGACTTGAGGGTAATATTATTGAAGCTAGTGGTACTCTTTTAACCTATGGTATAGTTGGATATGAAGTATATAATACTGCAATTAAAGGTCCTGAGGATAATACAAACTATATCATGGTTTATGGTACTGGTGAAGTTCATGGATATGAGTCAGGATTATGTATTGACGGAGCACATTTATTTAATGAAATCTATAGAACATACGGTATTTTATTATTACACTCATCAAATAACACCATTGCAAATAACCTTGTAAATGTCACATCAAAACTTAATCAGGAATCTAATGGTACTAATTCAATAGTTGGTATTGATCTATACTTTGATTGTTTTAATAATACGGTTTCTAATAATGAAATTTATTTGGAAGGTAAAGATCCATATATGTATGGTACTGGTGTTCTAGCTGCTGAAACTGGTTCCGGTACAACCGGTGCTAGTGGAAATAACTTTACATTAAATAC
Organism: Methanobrevibacter sp.; assembly: GCA_051876995.1. Classification (GTDB taxonomy): domain Archaea; phylum Methanobacteriota; class Methanobacteria; order Methanobacteriales; family Methanobacteriaceae; genus Methanarmilla. The sequence continues at coordinate 5,121 of JBJEIL010000050.1, forward strand.
TATTAATATAAATGGTCCATACTTTACAACCGGAATTATTATTGGATATAAGTCAAACAATACATATCTTGGTCAAAATAGTATAAATCTTAATTCAGGTATGTATGCTTATGGAGTAACCCTTGAAGCATCAAATAATTCTACTTTGGAATCAAATACCATTATTGGTAATGGTAAACGTAATTATTTAGTAGAGTTATTCTCTTCAAATGGCAATACTATAACAACTAATACCCTTGGAGGTAATGGAGATTATACCTATGGAATGGCTGCTTATTCAAGTAATAATAATGTTATTTCAAGTAATATAATCAATGCTTATGGTATTCCAAACAGTCCTGTTAATAGTACTAGAGATCATGGTGATTCTATTCCTTTAGGAATTGCTGGTATCTACTTTATCGGAAATTCAGAAAATAACTTGATTGAAAACAATACAATTTCAACTAATGGAACATATGCTGTAAATATGTCTAGTGTTAACAACTATGTAGTATCCAATAATCTTACAGCTTTATCTAGACATGGAAATAATGCTGTTAATTATAAAAATGACAATGTCTTTGATAATGGATACTTGACCTATAATATGGGCATAGTATCTGGAACCACAATTAAACAAGGAGATAAATTGATTATATCTCTTAAAGATTCTGATGGTTTTGCTTTAGAGGGTAAAGAGATTTTATTTATTATTTCTGGTAAAACTTATTCACGTACTACAAATGAAAATGGTACTGCCTCAATAACAATAAATCTTAATCCAAAGACTTATCCCATAACTGTTTCATTTACCGGAGATTCAGTTTCAAGTATGATAAGTAAGGATGTATCTTTAGTTGTAAAATCAAAATCCAAAACTGCTACTGTTATAACTCCTACCGTATCTAATACAGTTAAAAAAGGAAGTGCTTACAGCTTTAAACTTACAGATAAAAATGGAAACCTACTTAAAAATCAAAAAGTTAAAATTACCATTGCGGGTAAATCCTATACTAGAACAACCAATAGTAATGGTATGGCATCAATCAATATTAACCTTAAACAGGGTAAATATGTAACATCTATAACTTATGCAGGTAATTCTAATTACAATTCTGTAACCAAGAAATTTAATTTAGTTGTAAGAACAAGCAGTGTAAATACTAAGATATATGTTAAATCCAGTACTGTTAAAAAAGGAACCGACTTTGTAGTAACCCTTAAAGATCAATATGGCTCTTTATTAGTCGGTCAAAAGGTTTATATTAAAATAAGTGGTAAAACATATACAAAAACAACTGATAGCAATGGTGTTGCTAAAATTAGAATAAACCTTAATCCTAAAAAATATACTATTTATACCTCATATAAAGGTAGTGGTATATTTAAGAAAGCAGGTACTGTAAGAACTAATTTACTTGTAAAAAGATAATGGATTTTTTTGAAGTATTCTTAAATACTTCTTTCTTTTTATTTTTTAAATTTTCAGTGTTTTAATTAATCTTCTTATTTTTCTGTTTTTTTTTAGGCTGTTTTATTGTTTTCTTATTTTTCCGGTTTTTTAGACTCTTTTTCATGTTAATCGTTTATTGTTTTTTTCTTAGTTTTTTTTTAAACTCTTTTTTTATAACTTGATTATTGTTTATATTTTCTCAAAGCTATTTTTACTAATTTATGTATTGGAATATAAAATTCATTAAAATAATATGTTTTTTATTAATTGTCATTTTATAATGAGAATATCTTTAAAATGTATAATAAATTTCATTTTTTCTAGAAATTTTAAAAACTATTTCTATATAATTCTATTTCAATAATTATTTAAATTGTAAATTTAAAATATAAATATATATTATGAAAAAATATTTAAATTAAAAATTAATATTTCTTAAAGAAATTACACTTTTATGATTATTTTTTAAAGTTTAAATCTTTAGAATAATTATCATTAAGGTTTATATTTAAATTTAAATAGTTTATAACCTATCTATAAAAAAAGAAGGAGATTATAATGAAGATTGGAATGAACCATGGTGCTGGTGGAGCAGTTATGGAAAAACTTATTAAGGATACTATCTTAGAAAATATATCTAAAACATCAGTTAATGGTGGTGTAGGTTTAGATGCATTAGATGATGGTGCTACCATACCTGTAGGCGACTATGAGATAGTTGTTACTACTGATGGGCATACTGTAAATCCATTATTCTTCCCTGGTGGGGATATTGGTAGGATTGCTGCTGCCGGTACTATTAATGATGTATCAATGATGGGTGCAAAACCTTTATGTATTACAAATGCTATGATTGTTGCAGAGGGATTTGATATTGATGATATGGATAGAATTATGAAATCTATGGATTCAACTTGTAAGGAAGCAGATGTTGCAGTAGTTGCTGGAGATACTAAAGTTATGGAATCTAGTAAATTAGACGGAATTGTAATTGTAACCACTGGTGTAGGTATTGCGAAGAAAGGGGAAATTATTAAGGATTCTACCTTAGAACCTGGTGATAAAATCATTGTAACTGGTAGTATTGGTGATCATGGTATGAGTCTCATGTCCTTTAGGGAAGGATTCGGATTTGAAACTGATTTAAAATCTGACTGTGCACCTATGTGGGGTATTGTTGAAAAGGCTCTTAAGGTTGGTGGAGTTACTGCAATGAAGGATCCTACCCGTGGTGGTTTTGCAAATGCTATTAATGAGATGGCGGATAAGTCCGGTGTAGGTGTAATCCTACAAAATGATGCTATTCCAATTAAAAGGGAAGTTCATGCTGTATCTGAAATGTTGGGAATCGACCCATTTGAAGTTGCAAATGAGGGAAAAGTTGTAATGGGTGTAAAGGCAGATAAAGCAGACGAGGTTCTTGAAGCTATTAAAACTGATAAGTATGGTAAGGATGCTGCAATTGTTGGTGAGGTTGTAGAAGGTGAAAAGGTTATTATAGAAACAGGTGTTGGTGGACAAAGAATTCTTGAAACACCTATTGCAGATCCGGTACCTAGGGTATGTTAAAGCGTTAAAGTTTAATTAATTTTGGAGGTCTATTATGGTATCAATGATGGTTAAAAGAACAATTGCATATATCTTGGACTTTTTAGTAGTCTCTGCATTTATGTGGCCAATTTCATATCTTTTATATCTGTTTGTTAATCCTGTAATGAGATATCAGATTTTCCATTATTTTATAGTTGTAGCTCCAATTTTAATAATTATCTATTTTACTTTCTTTGAAAAGTTAAGGGGTACAACCGTTGGAAAAATGTTGATGTTTATTGAGGTTGAGGATGAGAAGGATGGTCCAATTACCTATAGGCAAGCTATCATCAGATCTATTTCAAAATTATGGTGGTTCCCAATTATATTCGATTATTTAATTGGTCTTTTATATGGAACTAAAGATGAACGTCTTTTAGGTCAACTATCTCATACAAAGGTTGTAGAAGAAGATAAATCAAAATTCAACTCTTGATTTTTCTTTAATTCTTTTATTTTAAGATTTTTCAATTCTATTTTTTCTAATTAACTATAAATTCTGATTATTTTTCAATTCTATCTTTTATCAAATTTTAAGATTTTTTTTAATTCTATTTTTTTTAATTAATTATAAATTCTAATTAATTTTCAATTTCATTTTTATTTTTTATAATTTTTAAAAAACTTAATTATTTTAAATTCTTTAAACTGAATTTTAGCTTTAAAATTTTTAATAATTTTTAGTTTCTATATTAAATTTTTTAATAAATTTTTAATTTAAACAAATCAAATTTTTAATTATATGTTCTATCATAGTATGGTCATGATGTATCTATGAAAAAACATGGATATTTTAATTTTTAATGTAGGAAGATTAATTTAGAATAAAAACATCTAATCTTTTTAATTTTTAAAACGATAAAAAGAGTTGGATTAATGTAAAAATTTTGACTTTTAATTATAAAAAAAAGTAGTTAATATTAGAGAATTAGTAAAAAATTAGCTTAATGTATATGAAATGTTATTAATAAGGTTAATAAGTAAATTTCCAGTTAATCCATATTCTGCATAATTTATTTTGCTTATAATGGTTTTTGCATTAACTGTACCATGGCTAGAGTTGTTAACCTCACTAATATTATTACTTACATAATATGTATTGTGATCTATTTCAGACTCCTCTTTTAAAGTAGTATTGTAACTACTAATACATATTATAATCGCCCCAATTACTAATATAATTAGTATAATATCTGTAGTTTTTTTCATACTCACTATTATTTCTATTCAATTATTTATTTTTTGTTAATACTGTAATTGTTTATTATTAAGTTTAGTTTAATTTTTGAAGATGGCTATTTTAGATTAGGGCGTTTTATTATATGCTGTGGTTTAAACTACACCTAAACCCTTCTCAAATTCAGATGGAGGTATATACATTACCTCTGCAAATCCGTTTTTAAGAAGTATTTGATTTAGATTTTCACCATTTTCATCATATACTATTGCAAGGGTATAATTGTCAGTATCTTTATTCTTTGCATCGTCTACATCAAGATAAACAGTTTTATTTAAACACCTTTCTGTAATAAGGTTTTTTGATTCATCATATCCTTCCTCTCCTTCCTCAGATGTTTTTAGTCCAACAAATTTAACCTTTTCCCTAATGCCACCATCTGTTTCAATTTCAATGGTACTTCCATCAATTACTTTGGTACAATATCCTGTAATTTCATAGTTTGATGAATTATTCTCAGTTAAATTGCTTTCGTTATTAACAGATATGTTTATATTTTCCTGATTTTGGGTATTGTTATTTATTTTTTGATTATTGTGGATATCGGTATTTTTTTCCTCGTTCTGATTATTGTTGTTTGTTGATTGTTTCTTAGTATTTGCAATATTCATATTTTTCTGGTTCTCACCATTTCTGCTTAGACTTTTTTTAATATTGTCTGGGCTATTATTTGTCTGGTTCTGGTTTCCAGTTAAATTTGCACTATTATTTATCTGAGTCTGATTTGAATCTGGACTGCTGTTATTGTTAGGATTTTCCTCAACAATAATGGGACCACTATTACTGTTCATTTTACTATTATTATCATCTATATTATGATTACTATTCATTTGACTGTATGCTACTCCGCACATTACACCCGTCATTATAACTAGGGCAATTATTATATAATAAACAATTTTTTCCATACTTTATTGTTTTATATAGGAAATATTTATTTTTATTGAATCTTTTTATAAAAATAGATATTTTTCTTGAAATCCTAATATTGGAAATTAATTTTTTTTATAATGGGGATATTATAATTTTTATAATGGAAATGAGCTTAATATTTTTATAATCTAATATATAAATAAAATAATAATTAATTTAATTTAATTTAATTTTATTAATTTGATTTTTGGGGAATAAATATGGAAAATAAAGATATTGATAATTATTCTAACTATGATTATGAAAACCATCCGAATATTAAAGGAGTTCAGGTAATTAACGGTGTTAATAATTTCCCAATTAGCTGGTTAAACATTCAAGGTTACTGTGAATATGAATTATACCTACAATATTTTAAGGGGGTTGTAGCACCTCCAACTATGGCCATGAGAACTGGTACTAAAGTTCATAATCAATTAGAACGGGAATTTAAAAAAACAGCAAAACCTGCAAGTTTTAAACAAACGGTAGAAACATCAAAAACAATTGAAACTAAAACCCGTGAAATGTTTATTATAGAACCGGAATATGGTATACGGGGTTTTATAGATGAGGTTCAAATGACTCCAAATGAGTTTATTATTATAGATGATAAACCTGGAACTAGGGCTTATCCATCACAGATAAATCAGGTCAGGGCATATTGCCTGGCATTTAAGTCTCTTGTTGAAAGGGAGGATGAAAATAATACCCGTAAGATCATAGGTGCTTTAAGACAAAGAGGTACTGATAATGTTTTCTACACTGAAGAATTTGATGAGGACGTTGAAAAGGAGATTATATATTTAATCAATAGAATGCAGGGTTTGTTTGATGGTACTAAACCGTTTATTCCAACAAAAAACCCAAATAAATGTAAAAGTTGTAGATTTAATGATGTCTGTGAATATAATCAATCATAATTTTTAATCTAATTTTTTTTTAATTGAGAGTTGTATATAAATGGGAAATATTAGTTTTAATGATTTTAAAATATCAAATGAGATTAAAAAAGCCGTTGAGGAAATGGGTTTTGAAGAACCAACTCCTATCCAAAAATTGGCTATTCCTCCGGCATTAAAAGGTAAGGACATTATTGGTCAAGCACAAACAGGTAGTGGAAAGACAGTGGCTTATGCAATTCCTGCTTTAAACAAGATTTGGATTCCTGATAAGTCACCACAGGTTCTTGTTTTAACTCCCACACGTGAATTGGCTATTCAGGTTGCAGGGGAATTTGCCAAGTTATCAGAATTTATGGGTAAAATCAAAATTTTACCTGTTTATGGTGGTCAGCCTATTGGAAGGCAAACCAGGGTATTGAAAAAAGGAGTCCATATTGTAATTGGTACATGTGGGCGTGTACTTGATCATTTGAGAAAAGGAACATTGGATATTTCAGCTATTGAAACCCTTGTCCTGGATGAGGCTGATGAAATGTTGGATATGGGATTTATTGAGGATATCGAAGATATAATCGCTCAGACGCCTAAACAAAGACAAACTTTACTCTTCTCAGCAACAATGCCAAATGAAATAAAAAGAATTGCACAGAAATATCAGAACAATCCTAAATTTTTAAAGGTTAAGGAAACCAAATTAACTGTTCCTAAAATTGAGCAATATTATTTTGAGACTCCGAGAAACAAGAAAATATCTGTTCTATGTAATCTTCTGGATATGTATGATATTAATTTGGCATTGGTTTTCTGTAATACTATAAAACAGGTGGACTTCTTACAGAAAAAACTTAAAAGTAGGGGATATTCTGTTGGAGCTATTCATGGAAAAATGAAACAGGATAAAAGAAACAGAGTAATGAATAAGTTTCGTAAAGGTAAAATAGATATTCTTATTGCAACTGATGTGGCTGCAAGAGGTATTGATGTAGAGAATGTGGACGTTGTTTTTAACTATGATGTACCTAATAGTGACGAATTCTATGTTCATAGGATTGGTAGAACTGGAAGGGCTGGAAAGGTAGGTTATGCATTTACTTTTGTATCTGGAAGAGATGTTAAATATTTAAGGAGTATTCAAGAATATACCCATACTAAGATAAAACAAAGAAAGGCCCCTACATTTGAGGATGTGGAGAACAGACGGTCCAATCTAATTTTGTCTGATGTTAAAAAGGTTATTGATAATGATAACTTGGATAATGATATAAAGTTGATTGAGAATTTGATCTTGGATGACTATAATTCCGTTGAAATTGCGGCTGCCTTATTAAAGCTTTTAAAAAAAGAGAAAGATAATTAAAAAATTATAAATTTAAATATT
>JBJEIL010000051.1:0-2792 GCA_051876995.1 Methanobrevibacter sp.
ATATCCATCTCTTAATTCCTTTGCAATCTCGGTAGCGATAGCTTGCCTATTGGCAGCTGCACCACCAGCAGATCCTGGACTATCCCTCAAGTGAATAATTGCTCCTTTTTTACCGGCAGGAATTGATACAGTACCACCGGAATAAGGAGTTACAGTATAAGATCCATTGTCTTGTTCAACAATAACATATGCATCGAAAGAACCACCAATTGCCATACCTACTTTAGGACCACCTACAATTGCCCTCATTCCAGAATAGGAACTAGCAACTGCAGCTGAAGATGAAGCAGAACCTCCGCTTTCAATATCAGCTAAAGCATCACAAACCATTTGAAGCCTTAAACTATCATCTTCACTTTCACCACCAGAAAGTACAGCATATTGATTTTTAGTAGACATTACAAATGTAGATTGAAACATGTTCTCTTCAAAAGACATACTACCTGCAGCAGCACCATTAGGATCATTACCACTAGGATCACTAATAATAATACAGTTCATAGTAGCTGAAACAGCACTAGCAGAAACCAAAGCAAGAAGTACACATAAAATTAATAAAATTAATTTAGACCTTTTCACTTAATCCCTCCTATCTTGAACTTGTTGTACGATAATATGAATTAGTATTATTTGAATTAGTAGTAGTGGAATTACCTAAATTAACTCTTGAAAAGTCTTCAACAACAGTAACAGTTACAATACCTGTGGTATTATCAATCTTGATATCCACTGCAGTAATAGGTCGTGCAGTGGTACCGGGTATTGTTGAGGCCATTGCATAGGTCTTAGCATCCGAAACCGCTTCAGTAAGAGGTAATGTCCTCTTAGTCGTGTGTAACATACTACCATCTATATAACTACCTTCCCTTAAACCAGAGCTTGCAACATTAGCTTTAATGGTTTCTAAAGGAATTACATCATTACCTTTAATTTGAACTCCAGTAATAGGGACACCTTGTTCTTCTTGAATAGTTGAAGCATATGCCACATAAGTTATTACTCTACCACATACAATAAGTAGAAATGCTAATAATAAGATAATCAAAGTATCTCTTCTAACTTTTATAAGCATGAATTTCACTTCACTAATACCTAATAAATTAATTATTCATTTTAAATTTGTTTAAATAAATAAAATTAATATTTTTTAATGTTTTTAAAACCTTAATGGTTTAAAACGAATATTACAAATCAATATTAAAATTTTATATTCATTTTTAAAATTTAAATCAATATAAAATATTAGTATTCAATTTACAATATAAATATCTATTAGATTATTATTACATATATATTTTAACTATTTTCATAATTTATATAATCTAAGTTAAATTCAATCAAAATATAAAAAAGAATTAATTATAAATCGGCAAATCTGAATATTAGATACTCAATAAATTTAAAAACTAATAAAACAAAACAAGAAAAAAATAAAAACACACAAAACCAGAAAACAATAAATAAAAAATAAAGAACAATTGAATTATATTTTAAAACTAGTATAACTAAATAAAAACAGATAGAAAAAATATCACATCATGTTTTTAAGTATCTTCTCTGCAGGATCCATTCCCTGAGCTCCAAGAAGCAATATGGTATCATTTACATCTGCATTATTTAAAACATTGACTAATGCATCCTTAAGATGTTCGAAATGAGTATATTCGATATCTGCATCATCCAATTTAGATAGAAATATTTCCCTTTCAGAATCTTTTACAATGTTTAAATGATCCACCACATCCTCACTTGAAGATAAGACCAGATTAACCTTACGTCCATCCTCATTATGAATTTTTGTAATTACCTCGACAAGTGCATCTGCGTTTAACCCGTTTAATGTCTCACCACGTGAACCACGTATTGCATTTACAATCCAGAGGTGGCCTTTACTTGATAATAATTTATACCCTGCATAAACAGTTGATTTAATTCCATCTGGGTTATGTGCAAAATCATCATATATTTCAGGATGTTCATTTAATTTAACAAATCTTCTTTTAAGTGGTCTGTAGGTTTTAACACCATCAACCACGACACTTAAAGGTATACCCAAAGATAATGTTCCAGCAATGGCTGCCAATGTATTCTGAATGAAATGGTTAGTCTTAAATGGTAAGTCATCGATAGTTAGAATTTCAACATTGTCCACAAGTACAACTTCCCTAACAGTATCAAATACTACATTATGAGTAGCGTTATCCTTATCCATTGAGAAGAATATCCTATTTACACCGTTGTTTGGTTTAATTTGACTAACGTTTACGTCATCCTTATTTAATATGAGTGTTCCCTTTTTAAGTCCACGGGCAAGTCCTGAGGTTTCCCTTAAAACATCGTCAATAGAGTTTACAAGTCCAATATGATCCATTGTGACATTTGTAATTATTCCAACATCTGGATTTATAGCACTGGTCATTAGATAGGCATGGTCACGCATTACATGATCCAACCATCCCTGAACCTCTGATACTTCAATTACAGCATAATCCAAAGGACCGTTTTCTTCAACTTCTTCATAAATCATTTTTGATACCATCGGATCAATTAGTGTATTGAATTCAGACCTTGCATCGGTATTGGTTAAAACATGAGCTCCGGAGTTTTTGATAATATGATAAATCATGTGGGAAGTTGTGGACTTTCCATTTGTACCTGTGATTGCAACCCTTTTAGAGTCTTTATCAAAATGATCAAAGACCCATTTTATTGCAAATGAATTTGCAATTTCAATTTTTTCAACTACAATTACGGGAAACTCCAATTGTTCTGCTTTTTTTAAAGCATTTTCC
>JBJEIL010000052.1:0-2772 GCA_051876995.1 Methanobrevibacter sp.
TAACTGACCCTGATAAAATTATAAAATATCATGTAAATCCTCTAGAGGAATTCTTACCCTATGAGGCACGTGATATAGCTTGTCAAATGGGTGTTGAATCTAAATATGTATCTGAAATCGGTGGAGTCATCTATAAACTCTTTAATATTTATAAAAAATATGATGCCGAGATTGCTGAAATCAATCCTTTAGTACTTACACCTGATGGAATATATGCTGCAGATGCAAAACTCACTGTTGAAAATGATGCTGTATTTAGACATCAGGATTTAATTGGTATTGGTGGAACTAAACCTAAAGAATTCGGATTTGTAAAACTTGATGGGGATATTGCAGTTCTTGGAAATGGTGCTGGTCTTACATTAACTGGTATGGACATGATTAATCTTTATGGTGGTAAACCTGCAACTTTCTTGGATATTGGTGGAGGTTCATCAGAGGAAACTATTAAAAAGGCTTTAAATCTAGTTTTAAATTACCCTCCTGTTAAAGTAGTATTCTTAAATGTATTAGGTGGTATTACCCGTGCAGATGATGTTGCAAAAGGAGTGGTAAATGCAATTAATAATACTAAAAGAAATGTTCCAATAGTTATCAGACTTACTGGTACCAATGAGGAAGAAGGTCAAAGAATATTGGAGAAAGCAGGAATTCCATTTGAAGTGTCCATGGAAAAGGCTGCAGAAAAAGCAGTTGAAATATGTAACTCTATAAAAGATTAAACTCTTCTTTTTTTATATAACCTTTTTCTATTTTTTTTAAGTTTCTTTATATTAAGGGGTATTTTTATGAGATTTTATGTGGTAAATGGGAGTCCTAGAAAGAATAGAAATACTGCCCAACTTCTTACAAAGTCTTTAGAAGGTATTAACGATACAATTAAAGTGGAATTACCTGATGAAAAGGTTAAAATTAAATTTTTCAATCTTTATAAATTAAAATATACTGGTTGTAGAAGTTGTTTTGCTTGTAAAAGAATTAATGGTAAACATTATGGTCATTGTAATATTAAAGATGATTTAAAACCTATCTTAAAAGGTTTAGAATCTGCCGATGGAGTAGTTCTTGGAAGTCCAATATATTTATCAGATGTAACAGGTCAGATGAGATCCTTTTATGAGAGATTTATCTTTCCATATCTAGTATATGATGTGGAGGCATCATCCTTAGCATCTAATAGGTTACCTGTAGGATGTATATATACAATGAATTTAACTAAACAACAGTATGGGGAATCTGAAGTTCCTATGGTTTTGGATTTATTTGAAAATGGTATTGAAAGAATATATGGAAAACCTTATTCTTTAAAGGTATTCGATACATATCAATTCAAAGATTATTTCAAATATAAAAACGAGATTTTCAATCCCGAACATAAAATTAAAAGAAGAGAGGAACATTTTCCGATTGATCTGGAAAATGCCTATGATCTGGGAAGATCCCTTGCTTTAGATGCAATAGAAAGAAAATTAAATTGCAATGTTTAAAAATTAAACAATACTTATTTTTTTATTTTTTCGCTTATTCCTTTGTAAGTAGTACAACACGACTTATCTCTGAACCGTCGGTAACCTTACGTCCACAATAGGAACCTATTTTTGATGCAAAATCCTTAACCTCATTATATGTTGGCATATTATCTAAGGTTAATCTTTCACGGGAAGAGCCTACACACATATATGCTTTAACTTCAACATAGGTCGGATCTGCGATTTCAATAAGTTTGGCATAGTCCTCAGGTGAAATCATATTTCTACCCTTAACCATAGTAATTCGTATAGCTGTATTGTTTGAAAAGCCATTAAGAATATTGAGAGATTTATTTAAATTGTCCCAACCATCATTTATTTGGGGATTGCACAAACTTCTATAGATTTTACTGTTAGGTGCATCAAGGGAAAGATAGGTTTGGGTAGGTTCGTTTGTAAGGTTTTCCAATTTCTTATAATATTGACCATTAGATACTAGAAATGTTGAAAAACCTCTATGATTAAACTCCCCAATAAGCTCGTCTATTTCCGGATATAGTGTTGGTTCGCCTGCAAGAGATATTGCCGCATTAGTAGGCTGTTTTAATTCCTCAAGTTTCTTTTTATCTGCTTTATCATTACCATTATAACCACATAATAAAAGATTATGGGCTTTAATCGCCTCATCTATTATGGTTTCAGGGTCATCCCAACTACCACTCCATTCTGTTTCTGTAAGACTTAAGTCTCTCCAACAAAATGAACATTTCTGTTGACAAAATGGAACTGCAGGTGACATCTGTAGGCATCTGTGGGACTCTATTCCATAGAATTTCTGTTTGTAACAGACACCCCTATTAACAATGCTTTCCCTTGTCCAGTGGCATATTTTACATGCAGCATGACCATGTTGACCCACAAAACGGTAACCGCTATGTTCTAATCTTTTCTGCTCTTCTTTACTAAGTGACATAATAATCATTAAAAATTTTTAAATATTGAAGTTTTTATATAAATGCAATTATAATATTTTAATTTTTATTAAAACTAATATAATTATATTTATTTTTTAATATAATTAATTTTAATTTGAGATTTATTGATCTTTTAAAAATATTTATATTTAATTGGATATATTATTATTTGAAAATTAAAAAAATTGAACTTTAATTAACGAGGTATTTCATGGCAAGTATAAAAACTCCTGTAGTTATTTTAAACTTTAAGACATATTTGGAAGCAAGTGGGGAAAAAGCTTTGGATTTAGCTAAATCTTTAGAGGGTGCAGCTGATGAATCCGGTA
>JBJEIL010000053.1:0-12428 GCA_051876995.1 Methanobrevibacter sp.
TGTATAATGTTTGTTTTTTATATGATAATCTTTATCATATCCCCTTATGGCTGCTGTTGCAACTAGTCTATTTGTATCTCTATCTATTGTAATAAAAAATGTACTTTTTTTGGGATTTATATAATATTTATCCAAATCCATTATATCATAATGATACTCGGGTACATAATTCATTTGATATGAAATTTTTATCATTCTAAATAAAAAATCTTCCACATTATATTTCTCAATTAATTCATCATTTAATTCAAGAATATCCATATTCATTCTTAAACCTCTAATAATACAAATTGATTAAAAGTTATTACAACTTCTATTTTCTATTCTGTAAAAAGTAATATAAATACTTAACATTTGTATTACTTTTATTTGAATAGAGGGCGTTTCAGTAATAAAACTAAAAATTAAAGGAAAGTATTACTTTTTTAATGAAAAAAGCTAGAAAATTAATAATTTTGAATAAAAAAATCTTTTATACAATAATTTAAAAAAAAAAATTCTAACTTTTAATATACTATTTAAAAAAAGTAATACTGATTTAAATATAAAAATTTAATTTTGTAATAATATTCAGAAATTTAATGAAAAATTAATACTTATCACATATAATTCATAGATTTTGTAATAATTTTAAAGAGTAATAGAAAATAAATCAAAAATGTTTAAATAAAAAAAATTAGAAATTAAAATTGATATTAATAATTATTAATAAAGTAATACTTTTACAATATATTAACTGATAAAAGTAATACTAAATTTTTAATATCCCATAAAGGAGGAAAAAAATGGATAAAAAAATTAAGATAGGCATAATAGCAATTATAATCATTGTAATAGGTATAATCGCTGCTTCTTCTTATCTTGGTAATTCTAGTGACAATAATGCGACACACATTGTTGTAACTGTACCTGGACATGCTGGTGAGCCTGAAGCAGGATTTAATCCCTTGACCGGTTGGGGATGTGGACATTTAGATTTCAACCCCCTAGTACAAAGTACCTTATTTAAAACTGGTTCAGATGGTAATTTTACTGGAGATTTAGCAACCGATTATAAAATAAGTTCTGATGAATTAACCTGGACAGTAAATATTAGAGATGATGTGAAATTTTCAGACAATACTAGTTTAACTGCAAAAGATGTAGCATTTACATTCAATGAAGCAAGATCTAGTAATTCACAATTAGATATGTCCAATTTAGATCATGCAACCGCTTTAAATGATACAAGTGTAGAATTTAAATTGAAAAGACCACAATCTTCTTTTATTTATGATCTTAGATATGTTGGTATTGTAAAAGCAGATGGTTATAATAATGAAACCTATGGTTCAAACCCAATTGGTTCAGGACCATATAAATTAAAACAATGGGATAAGGGTCAACAAGCAATATTTGTAATAAATGACAATTATTATGGCAAAAAACCATACTTTACACAAGTAACTATGCTATTCCCTGAAGAGAATACAGCATTTGAACTTGTTAAATCTGGAAAAGCTGATGTCGTACAGGCACCATTCTCAAGCTTAAATCAAAGTGTAGATGGATACAACCTTGTAGATTATTCCAGTCCTAGGGCACAAGGTATTGCATTACCATACCTTAATGACACTGGTTTAAAAACCGAAGGGGGAAATCCAGTAGGTAATAATGTAACTGGAGATCCTGCAATTAGAAAAGCATTAAATGTAGGTATTAACCGTGAAGAGATTGTTAAATCAGTATATAAAGGTCATGCAAAAGTAGAATATACCGGTGTTGATTCACAGAAGTATGGAAATCCTATTGGAAAGATACAAGACAATAACCCAGAAGAAGCTAAAAAAATTCTTGAAAATGCAGGATGGAAAGATAGTAATGGAGACGGCATTAGAGAGAAAAACGGAGTAAATGCAAGTTTCAAAGTTTACTACTCCTCTAAAGACCAATCAAGACAAGCTTTAGCAACTATTGTTGCAGAACAAGCAAAAGATTTAGGAATCAACATTGAATTAACTGGTGCTGATTGGGATACAATATATAAAAATATGTATAGTCAAGGTTCAGTAATGCAACAATCATCAGATAACCCATATAAAACTGAATATCAACAATTCCATAGTAAAACAAACTTTAGTGAAGATGATTATATGAACCCTGGTGCTTATAACAATTCTGAGGTAGACAAATATTTAGAGAATGCATTAAGTCAAAACCCTAATCAAGCAGACAGTTACTGGTCAAAGGCTGCTTACATTAATAACAATAGTGGATTTGCTCCAAATGCAGATGCTCCATGGTTATGGGTAGCAGACTATGATTATTGTTACTTTGTTAAAAATACTGTAGATATGGGTACAGCACCTACTATGGGCCAAGATTATATGGCAAATATTGTTGATTGGAAACGTAAATAATTAAATTAATTTAATTAGCTTCAATTGATAGTTAAATTAAAAATTTAATTATTTTTCTTTTTTTTTAAAATTCTATAGATTTTTTCCATAACTAGGAGGATAAATATTGAATAAATCAACTATAAAGTTTATTAGAAATAAAACCATCCATTTTATTGTATTGATGATTGCAGTAGCAATATTTAGTTTCATATTATTAGATTTATCCCCAATAGACCCCGTTAATGCATATCTACAAAATGTTCCAGTTAGTAGTGCTCAAAGAGCAGCATTAGAAAGTTATTGGGGTGTAGGACAACCAATGTATGTTAAAGTCTGGAATTGGTTAATAAATTTATTGCAAGGAAATTTAGGAACCTCTCTAATTTACCGTATACCTGTTATCGATGTAATTCTTGAGAAATTCCAGGCATCTATTGTATTAATGTTTTTATCATGGCTTATTAGTGGTATATTCGGATTTTTACTTGGAGTAATCGCAGGTAAAAACAAAGATACATGGATAGATAAAATTATTAAAGTATATTGTTATATCTTACAGTCTGCACCTTCATTTTGGATAGGTTTAGTAATTTTAATTGTGTTTGGTGTAGAATTAGGATGGTTCCCAATTGGACTTGGAACACCAATAGGAACTTTAAGTAATGATGTGAGTATCTGGGATTGGATATCAAGTTTAATATTACCAACATTAACATTAAGTCTTGTTGGAGTTGCATCCATAGCATTATACACAAGAAATAAGTTGGTGAATGTTCTTTCATCAGACTATATTCTTTTTGCAAAAGCAAGAGGAGAATCTGGATGGGAACTTATTGAAAGACAAGCATTAAGAAATATTCTACTTCCTGCATTAACCTTACAATTCTTATCATTTAGTGAATTGTTTGGTGGGGCAGTTCTTGTAGAACAAGTATTTTCTTATCCCGGAATTGGTCAGACTGCTGTAGCAGCAGGACTTCAAAGTGATGTGCCATTATTATTAGGTATTGTTTTAATTAGTGCAATATTTGTATTTGTAGGTAACTTAATTGCAGACATATTATATTACTTTGTTGATCCGAGAATTAAGGAGAATGATTACATTGAGAAAGAATAAAAATCAAAATGGGCCATGGGTACTTTATCGTGCAAATCTAAGAACTAAAACCCTTGTAATAATAATCATCGCTTCATTAATTCTAATCAGTGTATTTTTAAGTAATTACTTAATTGACCCTACTAGTTTAACAACAGATTTTTCAAATATTAACCAAGCACCCTCTTTTGAACACATATTTGGAACAGATTGGATGGGCAGAGATATGTTTACACGCACATTGCTTGGATTAGGTCTAAGTATTGGAGTAGGAGCTTTTGCCGCATTAATAAGTACTATTGTAGCAATCATATTAGGTGTTTTATCCAGTGTTAATAAGGTTGCAGATGAGTTTGTAGCTGCGGTAATTGATTTATTCGGTTCAATTCCCCATATTTTACTAATTATATTAATTTCAATTAGTTGTGGAGGGGGTTACTATGGTGTAATCATGGGTGTAGGTTTAACTCATTGGACACCACTTGCAAGGGTATTAAGGGCAGAAATTAAACAGATAAAAACTATGGACTATATTAAATTGTCTGAGGAATTTGGAAAATCCAAATTATGGATTGCCAAAGAACATATATTCCCTTTAATAATATCCCAGATTATTGTTGGAGTAATATTGATGTTTCCACATGCTATCATGCATGAGGCAAGTATTTCATTTTTAGGATTTGGTTTACCACCACACCAGCCTGCAATTGGTATTATCCTTGCAGAATCAATGAATTATTTAAGTACAGGAGCTTGGTGGTTATCATTCTATCCAGGATTATCATTATTAATATTAGTACTACTGTTTGATCTTATTGGTGAGAATGTGAACAAATTATTAAATCCACAAAGTGCACAGATATAAGGAGCCTAAACATGGAGAAATTATTAGAAGTAAGACATCTTTCAATATCATTTAACCAATATTTTAAAGGTTTAGAACAGAGAAAACTCAAGATCTTATCCGACTTAAGTTTAGACATTTACGAAAATGAAATTTTAGCTGTTCTTGGAGCTAGTGGTTCCGGAAAAAGTTTACTTGCACATGCAATTCTAGGAATATTACCTCCCAATGCCAATGTTAAAGGAGAGATGAAATATAAAGGTGAAAACTTAACACCCCAATTACAGAAGGCAGTTAGAGGAAAAAACCTATGTTTAATTCCACAATCAGTTAACTATCTAAATCCTTTAATGAAAGTTAAAGACCAAGCAGTTGGAAATATTGAAGATGAAAGTAAAAGAAAAGCCATTTATGAAAAGCAGAGAAAAATCTTTGAAAACTATGGCCTAAAACCCGAAGTAGACGAGATGTATCCATTCCAACTTTCAGGGGGAATGGCAAGAAAAGTCCTCATATCCACTGCATTGCTTAATAATCCGGATACCATAATTGCAGATGAACCAACACCCGGTCTTGATGAGAAATCTGTCAATGAAACCATTAATAACTTAATCGACTTAAAGGATAAGGGAGCAGGTATTCTATTAATTACACATGACATCAATACTGCAATAAAAACTAGTGACAGAATAGCTATCATCTATCTCGGATATGTAATTGAGATAACCAAAACAGAGAACTTCAAAGACAATGGTAAAAACCTTATGCATCCCTATACTAAGGCATTATTCGACGCTTTACCAGAGAATAATTTCAAACTAACTGAGGGACATCAGCCATCATATATGCATATTCCAGAAGGATGTCCATACCAGGAAAATTGCAGTTTGAAAACTGAGGAATGTGTAAAAGAAGTTCCAAGATTAAGGGAACTTAATGGCAATATGATAAGATGTAATAATCCACTAACAGGAGAGGAATAAAATGAATACTCTTAAAGCTGAAAACATCTCATTCGGATATATTGAAAAAAGACCAATTTTAAAAGATCTTAATTTTGAAATGAACAATAATGAGGTAGTGGGATTGTTTGGTGATAGTGGTTCTGGAAAATCAACATTCTGCAAGATTTTAACAAGATTTATTCACGATTATTCCGGCAAGATTACAATTAACAATCAAGAAATTGAAAGTGGATTTAATCCAGTTCAACTTATTTTCCAACATCCTGAAAAGGTTATGAATCCCAAGTGGAAAATGAATAAAATTATTAGAGAATCATGGAATCCGACAGATGACATCTTAGATGAATTTGGTATTAAAAGAGATTGGTTTGACCGATATCCTTCAGAACTATCTGGTGGGGAACAACAAAGATTCAGTATACTTAGAGCATTAAATCCGAAAACACAATTCATTATTGCAGATGAAATAACAACAATGTTAGATGCGGTAACACAGGTACAAATCTGGAAAAGCCTACTTAAAATAGCAAAGGAAAAACAGATTGGAGTTCTAGTAGTAAGTCATGATTATAACTTACTTAATAGAATTACAGATAGAATTGTATATTTAGATAATATCAACAATATATAATTCTATTATACCTCTCTTTTTAAAATAATAGAATCAAATATTTTGATTTTAATCAGTAAAAACCAATTCTACTCTTAGTCTCATAAAACTAATTAAAAAAACAAAAATTAATAAATTTAGAACTAATTCTACCTTAATAATATAAAACTAATTAAAAAAACAAAAAATCTATAAAATTAATTAAAAAGCTGTTTTTAATCCAATAAATTAATCATCAACTATAAAAAATAAGTTTTAAACTATCTAATTATACATTTTAAAAAAAAAAAGATTACTTTAATATAAATAAAATTCAATAGATAAAAGATAAAAAAAGTTAATAGCAATAATTAAAGATTAATTATCCTCATCAACTATTAGATCTACAAATTCAAAATTATTGGAATCAAATAGACCTTTATCGGACAATTTAAGTGAAGGAAGTACTAGAAGTGCTAAAAAGGACATTGTCATAAATGGCGCTTTAAGTTCACAGCCAAGAACCTTCAATATATTTTGAAGATTCTGTAATTTCAATGATACGGTTTCAACATCATCATTACACATTAAACCTGCCAAAGGCAATTCTAAGATCTCTTTAATATCCTTTTTCTGAGCAACTACAGCAAGTCCGCCCCGGTTTTCTCTAATAAGATTAACTGCTTTAGCCATATCCCTAGTATTGGTTCCAACCACAACTATATTATGGGAATCATGAGCTACAGAAGAAGCAAATGCACCATCTTTAATATTAAATCCCTTAACAAATCCATTTGCAACGGTATCCTGCCCATATCTATTTACAACAGCTATCTTTAAAATATCCCTATCCACATTTTCCTGAACAATATGATTCTTTACATCTAATTTTTTAATTGTTTGATCTGTAATTAAGGAACCGTCTAAAACCTTAATTACACGTGCTTTAACTGTACCTTCCTTAAGATCAACTTTTACATCAAAATCTTCAGGTGATTTTTCTGATAATTTAAAGGTATCTTCAAGTTTAGCTGGAGGTGCATTAAATAAGACATGCCCATTATCATATACACATTCACCGCCAACAAATGTTTTTAAAACATTGAAATTCTTAAAATTATCAATTAAAACAAAATTTGCCCTTTTTCCAATTGAAATTGATCCTACATCCAGATTATAATGTTTCGCAGGATTTATTGTAACCATTTTAATAGCCTCAATTGGGAAGACGTCCAAATCAATGAGTCTTTTTACAAGTAAGTTTAAGTGACCTTTTTCCAAATCAACAGGATTCTTATCATCAGATACAAGGAAATCAAATATCGGATTTTTAATAAGAATGTTAAAATCAGAATGAGATAGGTTAGAACCTTCCTCAGTATTAGCCCAGAAAATTTTTCTATCGTTTAGATTTAAGATATCATCAAAATTTTTAGCAGATGATCCTTCACGAACCATTACTTTCATACCCAATTTCTTTTTTTCAATAGCTTCATCAAAACTTGAAGATTCATGGTCAGTAGATATACCTGCATCAATATAAGTTTTTAAATCTTCACCTGAAAGAAGTGGAGCATGACCGTCCACTGGTTTATTTAGTTTCCTGGCATATTCAATCTTTTTAAATACCTCTTCATCACCTGCAAGCACACCTGGAAAATTCATCATCTCCCCAAGTGATACCACATCATCAAATCTTAAAACCATTTTAACTATTTCACTATCAAGAACCGCTCCAGAGGTTTCAAAATTAGTTGCAGGCACACAGCTTGGTGCAGCATAGAAAAAGTCAAAAGGAACTGTGTATCCGTTTTCAATCATGAAATTTATTCCTTTAACACCTAGAACATTAGCAATTTCATGATCATCCGCTATAACTGAGGTAGTACCATGACGTATACAAGCTTTTGCAAAATTTGCAGGTGTAAGCATTGAACTTTCAATATGAATATGACTGTCTATAAATCCCGGAAGTAAGATACCTTCAAAATCCAAGTCCACATCTGTGGGATCACTTGTAACAATCGGAATTACATCTTTAATATATCCGTCTTCAATATATATCTCGGCAGGATACATATCATTAAATTCAACATCAACCATATTTGCAACTATAACCTTTTCCATAAAAATCACTTAAAAACTTGAGAATAAACACATCTTAAATTAAAATAATTTATATTTAAAATTTATTAAATCGTTATAATCTAAAAATCTAGTTTAAAAATAAAACATTCAATCTGAATAATCTAAAGTTAATTATAATTATATTTTTATATTAAAAAAAGTTTATTACCTTATGTTAAAATTAGTATAAAAGGACCCGTTTAGAAATTAGAACCATAACATTAACAAGATTTGAATTAAAGTTTTTATTAAATTATTTTAATTGAAAAATAGTTTTTAACTAGAAAATTTTTAAAAAAAAAATAAAATCTTTTATAGATATTTAAGGATATAATGAAAATTATATGTTAAATCTGAAAAAAATAAAACTAAAATCTTTTATAGACATTTAAGGATATGATGAAAATTATATGTTAAAAAAAAAAAAATTAAAATGAAAAAAAGTAGTAGTCAGAAATTGAGACATTTTTAACTAAAATAAGATTTAATCCCCATCATCCTTGTGAAGTTCATCATATAAAACTGGTAAGAAAGCACCTACATCAGTTACAACACCAAGAACTTGAGCGCTACCCCTATCTGCAAGTTTAGTTACAGTAGATGGGTTAACATCAACACATACACTACTTACTCTAGAAGGTAACATATTACCTACAGCAATGGAATGTAACATAGTTGCAACCATAAATACCATATCTATTTTTTGTACATATTTACGCATCTCATTTTGTGCTTCCTGAGTATCGGTTATAACATCTGGAAGAGGTCCGTCATCACGTATAGAACCTGCAAGCACATAAGGTACATCATTTTTAACAAGTTCATACATTATACCGCTTTTTAATGTTCCATCTTCCACAGCTTTTTTAATAGAACCTGAACGATTGATTGTGTTAATAGCCCTCATATGGTGAGAATGACCATTTGTAACAATTTCACCTGTTTCAACATTGATTCCTAATGAGGTACCATATAATGCTATTTCAACATCATGCGTTGCAAGTGCATTTCCTGCAAATAATACATCAATATAACCTTCTTTAATCAATTTTGCAACAACCTTATTAGCACCGGTGTGGTCAATAGCAGGTCCTCCCACAAATGCAATTTTTCCCCCGCGAGCTTTAACTTTCTTAACCTCATCTGCAATATCCTCAACAATACTCATTAAAGGTTTTTCAGAGGAAACTTCACTATTCATAAATTCGAAGTTGTTGGTTTTTCCTCTTGGTTTTTCAGGTGTAGAAACTTTAACACCTTCAATTCCAACAACAATTTTATCTCCTTTTTTAATTGCACCTAATGGTCTGCAGTATGCCTCTTCTTTTTCTTCATCAATTACAATTGCACAATCCATCTCGATATCCTTTACAACCAACCAGTTACCTTTATATAAGACGTGAGTCGTGTGGTGAGTAGTAGAATAAAATCCTTCCGGAAGAACATGATCAGCTGGTGACTCTTCTAAATTAACTTCTTCTATTCCTGCAATTGATACACCAATAGCTGAAAGTTCATCTAGAATTTGATTCAATTTTTCAATTGATTCTGCATATACAATTAGTTTAGCCCTGGATATATCGGTTTTATTTTTACCAACCTGGATATCCACAGTATCAAAATCTCCACCACGGTCCATAATTATATCAAATGTTTTAGGTAAAATATTTGAATCAATTATATGACCTGAAAGTTCTATTTCACGTTTAAACATTTTTATTCTCCTACATAGTTTATATAAAAATTAATTATAATGAAATTTTAGTTCTTCCATATATTTAAATATTTATAATATGATGAAACTTTTAGTAATTTTATATAGAAATAGTAGAAAAGCAAAATAAACTAAAATAAACTATAAGATCAAATAGAATTCTTAAAAAAAGTCAAAAAAATAATGACATATATTTTGGATAAAAAAAATAAAAAGGGAATTCTGTATCAATAAAAAGAGTTTTTAATTTAGATAAATAAAATATTTGAAAATATTATTTACCAATATAGATTATGAAATTACACTTAAACGTTTACTCCCTTCCATCTACCAATACTTTTAATTCACCACTTACAATATCAATTATTAACCCATGTATAGGTACCTCATCTGTAATTAACGGATGGTTTTTAATTGCATCAACTGTTTTTATAACATTAGATTCCTCACCGTCTATTGCCCCAATCCATTCTTTAATATCAACCTTATCTATTTCCTCTTTAGAAATTCCCATATCAAGCATCTTATTGATTATTTTTTCCCCATCTGCATGTGCCATTCCACAATTAGTATGACCTATAACCATTACCTCCTCAGCCCCTAGGGAGTAAATGGCCGCTGCAATTGATCTAATTGCATCCTCACCAACAATGGTATTTCCTGCATTCTTAATAATCTTTGCATCTCCTCTTCCAATACCTAATGCAGGTTCTAAAAAATTAACCAATCGTGTATCCATACATGTTAATATTGCCAACTTTTTCTTAGGAAGATGTCCCAATTCTTCACCTTCAAAATTCTTAGTAAATTCCTCATTTGCCTTTAAAACTTCATCTATCATCATACTACCACTTCATAATATCTTAGCATAATAAAGTTTTTTATTATTTTTATTTTAATAATATTTAAATTTTTATGTTTTATTTTCAGAATTAACATATATTTGCTATATGTTTAGATAATGATTCTTAAAATGTTTAAAAAAATTACAAAATAAATTGAAATTGTATTTTTATTTTTAAAAAAACAGACGAATTTTTAAAATCTTCTAACAATTATTAGATACTGGATATTATATTAAAAGATTGAGAATAATATTTTAAATATGAATTATGTCTTAAAAAAGGTTAAATTTAGGTATAATGTATAATAATAATCTATCTTTAATGAAAATCTATTAAACTACTAATACCCCCAATATATTATTAAATCATAGCAATATAAAAATAAAATAAAAATTTTAAAATCAAAAAGTAAAACTATTATAAATATTTTATTAAAACAAAAAATTAAAAAAAATATTCTATAATTAAATTATGATAGTTAAAAAGCTTATAAATTATAAAAAAAGATCAATATTACTTAAAAAAATACATTAAAAACTAAAAAAAAATAAAAAAAAATAAAAAAATAATTATCTTTAAAAACTATTTTTTATTGTTGCCTTTAAAACTTTCAAACAATAATAAAACTAAAGCTATAATTAAAATAAATAATGGATTTCCAGTATTATACATAAATACATTATTCTTATCCACCTGTAATCTACTGTTTGTTGTATTATTATCTGATTTTGAAGTATTATTTGTTGTATTGTTTGTATTATTGTTCATTTTATTATTTGTTGTATTATTTGTTATATTAGTAGTATTTGTAGCATTACGATGATTTACAGTTGTATTATTTACTGCATAGGATATTGTTTTATTTAAGTAACCAGCACTAACATTATTATTTAAGATACCTTCCTTACTACTATAAAATAATAATATAATATTTCTTGATTCACCAGGATTTAAAGGATTTGTTAAAACCCAAATATGATTTCCTTTATAATCCCATAAACCAGTACCATTAATATAATTATAATAATCAAGACCAATATCATAGTTAGAATCATTAATAAATACATCATTAAGTGTTAAATTACCATTATTCCTTACAGTGATATTGAATTTAACTAAATCACCAACAGTAACATTAGAATTTAAGGTCTTCTTATCTACTGTAATATTATCTACACCAGAAACAATTTTAAACATGAACATATTCTGATAGTTATTTGCGGAAATTGAAGATCTAAAAAGATAATTTAAAACTGTACCATTATCTAAAATTTTAGAATATATTGAAGGAACACGTTCACCCATATCATATCTTCTAACCGTATCTTGAATAACAGTATCATTAGATTCTAGAAAATTACTATCTGTAAAATCCCAGATCCAATTTTGAATTAATTTAATATCTGTACTATTTAAATTAGAACTTTGATTTAAATTATGATATATTAATAATTTAACATATTCACCAACATAAGCCCCATTAATGTTATTTTTAATACCATCTAAATTAATTGAATAAGAGCCATAATAAGGTTCATGATTATGTCGTTCTGCACAAAAACCAATATATCCGTCATCAGTCATATTATATAAAGTTCCATCAATAATTGGATAGTTATAAATTTTAACAACTGAACTATTAGTACCATTTATTACCCCATAAGATAATACCGCAATGTCTGAGCCATTAGAGCGAGGATTAATAACAGTTACATTAGATACCTGTAGATTATTACTGCATATTGCAGAACCTAATTCACAGGTATTATTAATAAACCTGGAATTAGAAACATTTCCACTAAATAAACTTACAGCACCGCCATAATTTAAAGCACCATTATTAATGAAAGTACAATTATTTATATAA
>JBJEIL010000054.1:0-12188 GCA_051876995.1 Methanobrevibacter sp.
TGCTAAAATACTGAACAGGATTAGTAATTAATTAAAGAAATTATAAATAATATTAATTGAAATATATAAGAAATAGTTTATATATAATTTAAAAAACCGTGTGTAAAATGACTAAGGAAGACCTATACATTAATGATGAGGAGATTAAAAAGAAACCTCAAGATCCCAAATCTAGAAAGATAAAGAATATACTTTTTATCTTATGTTTAATACTGGTTATTTCAGGGTTTATTGTAGGCCTTCATGCACTTCAAGTTCAAACAAGTAATACTGTAACATTAGAAAACAGTAACTTCCAATTACCTGAAGGTACTACGGTTGATGACTCCAACAATAAAAACAACAATATTGTAACCTTAAAGACCTATGACGGTGATGGGTCAATTACAATTATGGAAAATACTACCTTGACAGAAAGTGATTTCCAGGATTATATTATTGAGGACGAGTATAACATAACCATGAGTGGAATTCCTGTTTTAGTTATTGAAACAACTAATGAAAATTACAATGAACAGGGTGAAACCGATTACCAATTTAGTAAAAACGGAATTAAGTATGTAATATCCTCTACAAGTAGTGAGTATTATGTTGAGGACATTATAAAAAGTCTTAAGAAGAATGACAGATAATTTAACTTAAGACTGATCTTTACTTTTTTTAATTAATAATTAAAATATAACTATTTTTAAATAAATACCTAAAACAACTGTTTTTTAATGAAAAATTAAAACAATCCATTTTTAAATAAATTATAAAATCAATACTGGAATAAAACGTTTTTAAAATAATATCTAAAACAAACTATTTTTAAAACTCAACAATATTAAAGTATTTTAAAAAATAGCTATTCTCTATTACCTAGATAATAATATTAAAAAACAAGAATAAACTAGAAAAAGTATAATAGGAGAATAAATTAATTTAAACCCTCCGATTTTTTATATAATGTTACATCACCATAATTTATAATCTTATTATAATTAGTAACATCCAAACTAGAGTCGTTTCCAATATAATAGGTTGTATTATATTTTTTAAGATCATAATCCAGTATAGTGGAATTATTTGAAATACTTATAGGTTTTATTTCTTTATGCAAATACCAAAGATATATTGGAGCTCTATTAGCACTGACTACCGTATTTACATAATCCGGATAGTTACTACTTAAATAATTAGCCATATTTTGCTCATCATCTACAAGGGAATCATGTTTATCTACATTTAGTGAATATGCTGCAGATATAATAAACACCAAACCAAATATCAAGAGAATTATAGTAGATAGTTTTATATTATAATCCTTTCTATGGTTTTGTTTAAGGTCAAAGGAAATATTTCTAATTTTATTTGTATTCATTATAACATAGAATGCCAATATTACTAAAGCCATGAATCCTGGAGCGATAGTTGTGAAGTATCTATCTGCTTTAGTAATATGTGAGGTAAAGAATACCAGATATGAGAAGAACCATGTGAACATCAGAATATCAAAATTGAAATATTTATATTTTCTTTTACGTGGAATATGGTTATATTTACCTATAACCTTATTAGAAAGTACCCCCATGAAATAAATAATTCCAAATAATAACAATTCACTTAAAACTACTGTGAATCTACCTGCAGTTAAAAATACAGCAATTAAAGCAAGTATACAAATAATTATCAATTTATAGATAATTGACAATGGAATATCACGTCCAAATAGACGGATATATTGTTGATTATAGGTAATTTTTAGAATATTTCTAGTTCTATAAAGAACTAAAAACAATCCCAAAAGAAATACAAATAGGACAATATACGACAATATACTTAGATTACTTATACAATCTACAACATGAGTTAAATAAAATCCCAAATCATTAACAACCGGATGAGAAAGTTGTGATTGTTTTGCAACCTCACCTGCAACCTCACCTGATTGACTTAAAAATCCGAAAGCATAATGATTAATTAAAACATATCCAACATAAGGTAAAGATGTGATGATTCCAAGTACAATACCTCCAAGAGTATTCTTCCAATAACTTTTCAATTTTCTCCAAGAGAATACTTTAAAGATATAATATAGAAACATTACTGGAACCATTAATAATGCTGTATATTTAGCTAGAAATGCAAGTACCAATACCGGGAAAGCTAGATAAAAATATTTTTGATTATTATCTACAGCCATAATTAAAGCATATAAAGCAATAATAGATAAGGAAACTGAAGGAATATCAATAGTACCGTTTGCAGCCCAAAGTAAATTAATACTTAAACATCCATATATAATTGCCCCGACAAGGGCATAAGGATTTCTAAATCTAATTCTTAGAAGTTTATAGAAAAACACATTTCCAATAAAATAGAAGATCCCACAGACTATGAAAATACTTGAAACATTTACAAAACCTAATCTAAAGAGAAGTGAAGTTAAAAAAGGTACAAGAGGCGGTAGATTGTTTATATAAGCATATCCTGTAAATTGAACACCTGAAAATCTTAAAGCCAATGATAAATATAAATATACATCACGATAAGATCTACCTAAAAAATTTGTATTGGAGTTAATATATATAAGAAGAAGTGTAACTATTGCAAAAAAGACAATCACAAAAGATAATGAGATTTTATCCTGATTTCTTCTTAAACTCCTCATTAAATCAGATTTCATAATTTCCTCACATGAATTTAAATAAATTAATAAATTTAAATACAAAAACTTTCAAAAGATATCCATTTAAATACTTAAATCGGATATTGATAAAAATTTAAATAATAAACTATAAAAAGACTTTTAAATTAATCAAGAAACAATCAAATAAAAGATTTATCTTAAAATGTTTACTTAAAAAATTTTTATTAAAAAGCATAATTAGATATATTTAATTAAGTATTTAATTATAATTGAAAAAAGAGCCTATAAAAATTTATACATTAGTAGAAAATTTAAAAAATAAATATAAAAATTACTTTTAAATCCTGTATAAACTAATAATAAAAGATTTAATGCCTATTAAATGTAAATAGAATTTTAATTAATATTTTTATAAAAAAAAGAATATTGGTAAAAATAATAGGACATTTATTGATTTAACCATTTAAGCAAATCTTTAACTTCTTCTTGTTGATTATCTTTGGTTCTAAATGCTTTTCTATCATTATTATTATTTAATAATACACCTTTAGTATCACTACAACCAACAACTGCAAATGTTGTTGATATAAAGTCAATGATAGGTTTGATTTGTTCTGGAGGAACTGCACCAAAAGTTAAAACTACACCTAATTTTTTCTCTTCTTCTGGTTTATCAAACATCTTTTCAGGATTAAAAACTGAATAAAACCTATCAATGAAGATTTTGCTTATACCCGGAACAGATAGAAAGTATACTGGAGTTACAAACAAAACATTATCTGCAGATTGTATTTTTTGAATTAAATCCCAACCATCATCTTCAAATTTACAAACACCCTTCTTTTTACAATAACTACATCCGATACAATTATGAATGTTTTTACCCCTTACATTAAATATTTCAACATTATTTCCCTCTTCTTTTAAAATATCTGATGCGAATTTTCCAATAGTATCAGAGTTTGCACCTGGTCTAGGACTTCCAGTTATAATTAAAGTATTAACCATATTATCACCTAAATTATATTAAAAAATAGCTATTATAAAAAGATTTTTAAAAAGGATATATATACCATATAAAGGACAATGAGATTATAAAATTTTATTTAAGGAAATGTTATATAGAAAGTCTTTGAGAATGTAGGAATTTTAAAATATCAATTAAAAATATCCATGGATATAGTAATATTAAAATAGGAACTATTAAGATTTTCAAATAAAAACCATAAAATAAGAAAAATTAATAGATTATAATATTTAAAAATTAGATTAATATTAAATTATAAAACTTTAAAAATGTGATTAGATGAATGCATATTTAGAAATTATAAGACCTGGAAATGCGATTATGGCGATTATTGCTGTAATTCTTATGGGTGTTATAGGACATGATTATAGTCTCCCCTTAATTTTAGGTATGGCTGCAACTTTCCTAGCACTTGGTGGTGGAAATGCAATTAATGATGTTTTTGATATAAAAATAGACAGTATTAATAAACCTGAAAGACCTATTCCATCTGGAAGAATAAAATTAAATACTGCAAAATATTATTCTTATGGACTGTTTCTATCCGCAATAATTGTTGGTGCTATAATAAGTCATATGACACAGAATATTGGTCCTGTTCTTATTGTAGTTGGAGCATGTGTACTTGAATATTTCTATGCACGTAATCTTAAATCAACAGTATTAATTGGAAACCTTTCTGTTGGATTTTTAACCGGATTATGTTTCCTGTTTGGAGGGGATATAATTGGTGCAGAAACACATACCACATTAATTATCATAGTATCCGGAATTCTCGCATTCTTTGCACTTCTTATGACCACAGCAAGGGAAATTGTTAAAGATATGGAAGATATTGAAGGAGATAAAGAGGAAGGAGCTGGAACATTTCCAATAGCATATGGTAAAAAATCTGCAGCCTATCTATCAGCGGGATTAGCTATAATTGATACAGTATTATGTCCACTTCTTTATGTATATCAGATTTTTAATATTTACTATATTGTAATTGTATTCTTTGCAATGATATTATTCTTCTATAGTTCCTATAAAATTTTAAAAGACCAAAATACCAAAACATGTAGTGAAGTTTCAAGAAATCTTAAAATAGGAATGTTCATTGCATTTATAGCATTCGCATTAGGATCATTTTAATTTCTAAAAAAAGTAGTTGATGATTATAAGATTTTTTATTAAAAAAAAAATTATGATATTTACTTTAAGTTTTATGTATTTTTCAATACAAAAATTGAATTTTACATAGAATATTTAAGATAGCTACTTATCTATTAAATCTTAATACAATTCAAATTTATTAAAAATTGGTGTAAATAATGGAATATACAGAACATAAAAAGGACATAATCAGCATTGTACTTCTACTTATAATAAGTTCCACGATTCTTTATACACTTTTAAGCATCGATATGAAAATGGGAGTATACTATATTCATGATGTTTATAGCTACCTAAACAATGCCCTTGCATTTGCAGGTCTTGGTGGAAGTAGTAAAAACCATGGATTATCCCCACTTATTCCATTTCTAACCTCAATATTTTTTAGATTAGGTTTCATATCTGATAAAACCATACTTCTTGTATCAGGCGTTTTTTATATATTTACAGCACTTGGAATGTATGGTCTTTTACGTATAAGGTTTAATGAACTTCTAAGTTTTACAGGAACCATAGCTCTTTTAACATTTCCAATAAATATTGCATGGGCATCTAAAGGAATGCTTGATATTCCAGGTCTTGCAATGTCCATTTGGGCAATATATTTAATGGCACTTGGATTATACAAGAATCCGAAATATTATTATCTTGCATTTCCTGTTTTAATTCTCGGATTCTTTACAAGGTATACTGTAATATTAACTTTACCTGCAATGGTTATGTTAATATTTTTTACTGGAAACCCTTTAGATTATATCTATAACCATTTAGGAAAATTACTTAAGGGAATATTATCAGGGATTATTAGTTTAGCCATTGTTCTCGGATTATATAGAATATATAATATTCCATTTTTCTTCATTAGCCAGTCATCCTCAATATCTGCAACAAGTAATCCTACAGCATCCCAAGCAGTATCAACAAGTACAGCTGCAGCAACCGTAAATAATGTATTGTACTATCTGGACAATATTCCGTTATATCTTGGAACCAGAAAATGGATCCCATACTCATTTAAACCAGGAAAATATCTGTTTAATAAACTAGTATGGATTGGAAACAATCCATCAATATTGTCCTATATATTCATGGCAATAATTTTAATTGGAATCATTTTATATCTTTATCAATTACTTAATAAGTATAATAGAGGAAAAATCTTAAAA
Organism: Methanobrevibacter sp.; assembly: GCA_051876995.1. Taxonomy (GTDB): domain Archaea; phylum Methanobacteriota; class Methanobacteria; order Methanobacteriales; family Methanobacteriaceae; genus Methanarmilla. The sequence goes on from JBJEIL010000054.1 coordinate 5,981, forward strand.
AAGAGGGACAAATACTTCTATATAAAAGTAATATTGTTCCTTATTCCTTTGATCTTCTATTTCATAAGTTTTACAAAGGTCCCATTATATACCTCCATATTGTTAATTACGGTATCGGTCTTTGCACTGTTTAGACTCATTAGAAAAGCTGATTTAAAGTATATGGCAATAGACTTTATGTTTATATACTGGGGATTAGTGAATATTACATTCTATTCATACCATATTATTAAAACAGACAGATACGCAATTACATTCACACCTGTACTTGCATATATGATTGTTCTCGGATTGTATTTAATTTATATGAAACTTAAAGACCTTAAGATTTCAAGGAAAACACTGAATACAATTGAAGTTCTGATTCCCGTGTTACTTATAATAGGATCACTTGGATACACCGGATATTGCATTGGGGAAAACAGTCCACATACATTTGATAATCAAATGCCACAGGACATTATGGAAGCATCAGACAATCAGAAAGCAGTTACTGACTGGTTAATAAACTATGATAAGGATTATAAAAATAAAGAAATCTGGGCAGATGATTGGAGCGGAATAGCATTTAATCTTAGAATGGATGTAAATAACACCGCAAGTTATAAAAACCAATCAAACTTCACTACGGTTTTACTAAAAAACAAGGTAGACTACTATATAGCTGAAGGTAAAAACGAGAATATAAGTTCAGAACACTATAAAATCATTAAAGAAGAAGGAAATATTGTACTTTATAAAAGAACCTGAGGAGTGATTATGAGAATTTTACATGTTGTACCATCATTTGTTCCATGCCTTGCTGCAGGAGGAGTTGTGAATGCATCCTATCAAATAGCTAAAAAACAGGTCAAATTAGGTCATGAGGTATATGTCTTTACAACCGATACCTGTATCAACAGACTTGTATTTGAGAACAATTATGATGTGGATGTAGACGGAATACATGTATACTATTTTAAGAACATTTCAAACTCCTTTAAAAACAAGTTTACAATCGACACACCTAGAGGACTTAAGGGTCAGCTTAAAAAGCAGATTAAGAACTTTGATATCATTCACATACATGAACATAGACATACACTTGCCATATTGGCCCATAAGTATGCTGTGGAAAACAACATCCCCTATATCCTGCAAGCCCATGGATCAGTTCTACCTTTCTTTCAAAAGGAGGGTCTTAAAAACATGTTTGATAGAATTTGGGGATTTAACATACTTCATGATGCAAAAAGGGTATTTGCACTTACAGAAACCGAAAAGGAACAATACCTTAAAATGGATGTGGAGGATGAAAATATTGAGATCGTGCCTCTCGGAATAGATCTTGAGGAATATAACAATCTTCCCAAAGAAGGGGAATTCAGAAATAAATACAAGATAACCGAAGATGAGAAACTCCTTATATTCATCGGCAGATTGAACCGTATAAAAGGTCTGGATTTGCTTGTAAAGGGCTTTAATGATTATCTTAAAAATTATAATGGTGACAATGTTAAGTTAGCCATTATAGGCCCGGACAACGGTTTTGAAGACGAGATTGAAAAACTTATTGACAAGTTCAATATTGAGGACAAGGTAATTCTTACAGGCCCCCTTTATAGGGAGGATAAGCTTAAAGCCCTTGTAGACTCCGATATCTTCATTATGCCCTCACAATACGAATCGTTTACAACAAGTGGACTTGAGGCCATGGCCTCATATAAACCTTTAATATTAACCAAATGTAACCATATCGCAGAATGGGTTGACGGAAACTGTGGAATAAGCTGTGACTATAATATACAATCACTATCTAAAGCCATCAACACCTTAATTTCCAATGAGGAACTTATGAAAAAATATGGTATGGAAGGTAGAAGACTAACCGAGGAAGAATATAACTGGGACAAGATTCTAGATAAAATAATTAAAATCTATTCTAAAGTCATATCAGAGAACAATAAATAATCCATAAAACTATTTAAGAAATGACTCTAAAAACAATGTTTTAAAATCTTTGAAAAACTAGACTTTAAACACCTCTTAAAAAGTTAAAATTAAGCTTCCAAATAGACGTAAAGGATTAAGAGAAACTAAGAATTAATCCTTTAAATAGCGTGACTAAAACTAAGTAAATTAGTTTTTAATAAAAATTAGCCAGTATAAGTTATAGATTACCCCCATTAGATAGAATAGGATAAATCTGATTTAGATTATAATTTACCAAATGTTAGATAGAATAAAAAATATATAATAATAAAAATATATAAGTAATATAATTCTATTAATTTTATAAGAAATTTTAAAACATTTGATAATTTTCTAATATTTTTTAATTTAATTGAAAAGTTGAATACGTGGATTAAAATGAAGGTTGTGGTTTGTAAAAATTGTGGTGCTAATTTCCAAATAGATGATAATGAGGACATTAACACCTATGAGTGTTCTATTTGTGCTGGAGACTTAATGTATGATGACGATTATGAGAATATCCCATCAAATAGTAGAACCCAACGATTCAATACTGATTTTCTTGAAAAAACTTACAACATGGTCCAATGTGAGGATTGCGGTCTCAAATATCGTTTGGATAAGACAGACAACATTAACGATTATATGTGTACTAGCTGTGGAGGCAGACTTCAATATATCGATAAAAATATGGAACCACGTAACTTCAAAGAAGAAACCTTCAGTAACCAATTAGAAAATGACATTATGGAAGAGCCTGAAGACTATGATGACGGTTATATCTATGTAGACCACAGTAATGATGAAGTTTATCAAAGTGGAGATGAGGCTTTCTATAACGGTTTTGTTGAGGATACATATTATACAGGGGATAAAGATCAAATTAACAGCAACCCCCTAGATGATGCAATTTATGCAGATTATGAGGAAAACAACGATAATTTGAATCTTAATAATTATACAAGCTATGAGGACAATATTGAACATAGTGAACATCCTTCCCTTTATCCCAGACAAGAGGAAAATTCTGGGACTGAGAAATTAGAGGTTCCGGATTCCCTCGACTATGATGAACTTAGAAGATATTTAATAGGTTCATTCAAGGAAAACATGGATAAAAGATACAGGTTATACAATCTGATGAAGGATAGAAAAGACACATATAACTCCAATAATAACTTAAACACTACCGAAAATAACTACTACAATAATATAAACACAAGCGTAAATAATTCTAGAAATACTGCCTATAAAGATAGAAACTCTGAGATTAGATCTGGCAAGGGATTAAACAATTCTGAAAATAAAGATAACTTTTTTGACGGGTCTTATAATGTATCCAAAATTGTAGGCGATGATTTAAAATTGCCTAAAGAAGAAAAGTCTAAAAAGAGATTAGGTTTTTTAGACTGGGGAAACTCCAGATTTAAAGATATTAGGGACAGGGGCCACAATAACGAAGACAATAATTTCAAACCCCAGATTGACCAACACCATTCTTTTACAAATAACTCAGATTATAGACAATCTGATGATCCTTTTTTTTATTCAAGTGATGTTCTAAACCCAGACATGACACTTGAAAGTCTAGATAATATTAGAAAACAGAACCTTGTACCTGATCCTAACGAGACAAATGAACCTTACTCATACATCTATATTGGAATCGGTACCTTGGTAATGGTTCTCGGTTTTTTTGATACAATACGTTCCAATAGGACCTACAGTTTAATTTTCGTATTTATAGGAATGGGAATATTCGCAGTAGGACTTCTGAAAAATAGGGCATTTGATGAAAAGGAAAAAAGGGGAAGAATCATCCGTTCCAAACTGTTAACACTTCCTGAAAACTTCTATGTACTATATTATGTCAAGGTTCCAGAATCCAATGACGGAATAAACCATGTTGTGGTTGGACCGACTGGAATCTATACTATTGTATCACAAAAGTATGATGCGAAGGAAGACAAAGATAGGATAAAACAGGAAAATGAAACTAAAGAACTAATCTCACTTCTCGGCAAAGACAGTGACAAAAGATTGATTCCCGATGAAAATCCGATAACCTCCAAATTTATTAACCCTAACCAAAAAGTCAGATTTGAACATAACAATAGGATTAAACAAAAGGTTTTAAGATTGTCCTATGAATTAGAAGACTTCTTAAAGGAAAATAATTTAGAATGTCCAATAGAACCATATGTCGGATTTGTAAATCAGGATGTGGCCGTATTAAATAGTCCACTGAATGATGAAGATTATTTTATTGATGAATTATTAAATAAAATCGTCAATTCACCAGTTAAAATAAATTTAAATACAGTGCATAAATGTGCCATACTCCTAACCCAATATTCAACCAAATGTTCCAATTAAATACAAAGTTAAAACTTTTAAATTATAGAATTTATTATAAACAAGAACTAGCAAATATTTATATATATGAATATATTAATTTATTAAATATGAGTTTATTGAGGGGAAAATCATGTCTGAAGAAAAACCTTTAAAAATGGAAACAAAACTATATGATTCTATTGCTTATGGATACCTATATGGATTAAATCAAAGAATCCCTGATGAAGAATTTGAAAAGGTCAAACCTTATTTTAGAGAATTTAGAAGAAAGGATTTTGTCTCAGGAACAACTAAAATTACAGGTCGTCCAGACGGATGGAGATGTCTTGAGAAGGATGTTCCAAAAGTTGAAGAAATTCTTGGAATAACAGACACTCTTGAGAAACGCTGGAAGAAGGTGGATGATGCATTTAATGATCCTGAAAAGAAACAGATGCTTAAAGACCAATGCTTAGACTGGCTAAACACATTATTTATAAGGGGAGGAACCCAGCCAAAACAAGACCTAAGCAGACTTGCAATACATTCATCTAAAATCTATGATCCTGAAGACAGCTTTAAAAATGGAAGAGAAGAAGGCAGGGGAAGTTTATTTATCTACACACCTCATGGAATGTGGTATATCAAAAACAATAGTTTTGAAGGAAGCGACCCATCATTAAACAATGTTTATATGAAGGATGGCAAAGGAGCTATTGGATACAGATTAATGTATGAGGATATTGTAGATACCCTTATTAGAGTATATACTGAGGAGAATCTTTACACTGGAGACCAATTATATTAAGTTTAATCTATAAACTTAACAACTCCAATTTTTCATACTATTTTTAAAACCTGTAAACTTTTACATTTTAACTAATTTTTAGAAAACTTATTATAATCTTTTAAAAGTGCAAATATTTTTATTTTTCAAAAATATTTAATTTAATACCTCTTTTTAATATTTAAAACATTAAAGCAATTGTTTTCACTTTTAAATAAAATTAAATTTAGATATTTTCCATTGAATTTTTAAAGTTTTTACGAAAATATTAATTAAACTATAAAAAGAAAGTAAATATGATTAATAAAATTTTGAGGAACATCTATGGGACTAACTGATAAAATTGTAGAAATTAAAAGAAAAAGATATGCCAATAATGTTAAAGCCTCTTGCTTATCATGTGGTAAGGACCTTAGGGTAAATGGTAAAAGTATTGTTAATTCAAATACAATTCTTAAAGATAACGTTAATTTTAATGGCATGACAATCCAAGGAAAAGGACATGTAACAATTGGATCAAATTTCCATTCAGGTATTGACTGTATGATGATTACAGATTTTCATAATTATGAAGGGGATGCAATACCCTATGACTCAACAGTAATATCAAAAGAAATCATAATCGAGGATAATGTTTGGATTGGAAACCGTGCAATCATTCTTGGGGGGGTTCATATTGGTGAAGGTGCCATTATTCAAGCCGGAAGCGTAGTTGTAAGTGACATTGAAAAATATGCAATAGCAGGAGGACATCCTGCAAAAGTTTTTAAACATAGGGATATCGGCCATTATGAGAGATTAAAGTCTGAGGGCAAATTCCACTAAATTATTTAGATTTTTAAATATTATATGAAAAAATAAATAACCCAAATTCCTAAAACTCAAAATTTTACAATGAAATTACAAGTGAATTTTAATAAAAAGTGATATTATGGATTTAAGAGATGAAGAGGGAAGAATGTATCACATTAAGGTAAAGCCAGGTGAAATTGGAGAATATGTTCTACTTCCAGGAGATCCTAAAAGATGCAAGAAGATTGCAAAATACTTTGATAGACCAAAACTTATAGCGGACAATAGAGAGTATATAACTTACACAGGATATTTAAATGGAGTAAAAGTAAGCGTATG
>JBJEIL010000055.1:0-12040 GCA_051876995.1 Methanobrevibacter sp.
AATTGTTCTGCTTTTTTTAAAGCATTTTCCAAAGGATTTTGAGTAATAATGGCTGCAGCCTCATTTGCCTTAGCAATCTCAATTCCTTTACCATTGATTTTATGACGAATTACAATATCTCCTTTTTTAGCATGGGCTAAAAAATCAAATTTTCCAGAGAAACTATAACCACAATTATAATCATCACTACCAATGATTTTACCACCAATGGCTTCTGCTAACTCACCAATACTTAAATTAAAATCTGACATAAAATATTCTCCATCAAATGAAATAAATATAAGATTTGTTCTGTTTAAAATATTTAAAAAAACTTTCTATAATAACTAAATGTTTAAAATCATCAAAAATATTGAAATAAAAAAAAATTAAAAAAAAGAAATTATGTTTTGTTAATTATATAAAGAATAAATAATCAACAATTAATCCAATAGCACATAATAAAACTGTTACTCCCCAATAAGAATAAATAATAGTTGTTTCAGGAATACCTTTATAGTTTAATGCATGATGTAGTGGTTCTACAGGCATTTCTATTAAATGTGCTCTGTGAGCTAAACTTACACAAACTGAGAAAATTGGAACTCCTAATGCTAAGACTCCGAAGTATGGAACATCACATAACATTACCGCTGCGGCATAACCTGCACCAAGAAGTATTGAACCAGTATCTCCCATAAATATACTTGCAGGATACTTATTAAACACTAAGAATCCTAAACAGATTGCTGTAAGTATAGCAAACGGAGGTATAATTTCCATTCTTCCATTAATAATACCGAATATTACACATGAAAATGATGCGATAGCTAAAATTCCTGCAGCTAATCCATCCATTCCATCTATTAAATTAACAGTGTTTACCGCACCTAATACTGCAATAACAACGATAGGTATTGCCCAAATTCCTAAATTAAATCCGCCAAGGGTGGTGATTGAACATGTTAATGCTAATAAAACACCTAAGAACAATTGTACAAATATTTGTTCCGCCTCACCGGTTTCATATTTGATTGGAATTTGATCTATAACTTCAACCTTACCCTCCTCAAGCAATTGGTCCACTTGAGCCTTTGCCTTATCAGATGCAACCCTTGCCTCTTCATCGGGTTCAAGATTAAGTAAACCTATAGGTACAACCTCATCTGTAACATTCTTTACAAGTTTTTGTACCTCTGAGATCTTAAGACCAAGCAAATCATCTACAAGTCCCATAATACCTGCAGCTACCATAATAAAACAAGTAATTAGAATATAGTTATTTTTGTAATAAATAGCTGTGATTAAAAGAATAGAAAATAAAAATGCTATTCCACCCATTGTTGGGGTTCCAGCCTTATGACGATGCTCACTAACAATTGGACTGTCAGTTATCTTTGCCTGTAACAATATTCTTCTAATATACCATGTGAAGAATATTGTTGAAAATAATGTAATAAAGAACATTATTATAATATCAACTGTCTTCATAATTTATCACAAAAATTCAATTTTATATTAATGATAGTATGTTTTAGATACTATTTATAATTTAATATTCCTTTATAAATGATTAAATAAAACATGAGAAATGTTTAAAAATAAAATAAATGAAAAAAAGTAATATTGAAATTAGATTTCAATATCCTTACCTGTAATGTCTTTAACCTTAGATATTAACTCATCCTTTGAGGATGCCCTAATGGTTACCCTTTGATAACCTACTGGTCCATGAACAACATAGTCCTTTTCTTTAAAGGTTTTTTCAGGCATTTCACCCTCATATGTACCTACAGGTATCTCCGCACAGAAATAGTTCCTGATTCTTGATTCCACATCCTCAATAGAAAAAACACCTGCGGCCATATCAACAAGTTCTGCAAGAGTGTTGATGGTGGAGCTTGCCTGGGTTAAATATCTGGTACCGCTTGGACGGGTGTTAGCCTCAATAGCATATAGTTTATTATTTTTTCTATCATAAATAAAATCCAAATCAAGATTTCCTTCGGTCCTGATGTTCTGAGCAATCTTTAAAGCAGTAGCCCTTATTTCCTCATTATCCAATTTTTCAAAATTAGTGGGACCATATCTTACACGGGTAATGGGATGTGTTGCATTGATACCAGTATCACCCTTATAGACAGGCACAAGCGGTAAATATTTGCCTTTCCATCCCAATGTTTCTATTGAAATTTCAGCTCCTTCAATGAAATTCTCACATAAAGCGCCATCAAACGTTTCAAAATACTTCTTAACGCCATCAATATCTGAAACAATAGAGATGTCCTTTCCGCCCTGGCCCTGATTCTGTTTTAATACAACAGGAAAATCGAAGCCCTCCCTATGGATAATATCCTCAAAATCATCAATGTCTTCTTTATAGACATAAACAGATTCAGGAGTGTTTACCCCTATCTTACGAAATATTTCTTTAGTCTTTGATTTATCAGATGATATCTGTACTGCATGGACATTTGAAGCTACAACAGGTATATCATTTTCGGCTTCAACTTCCTCTTTCATGTATGCAACATCTAAAAGAGGGGGATCAATACCGATTAATGGAACAATACCATCCACCTCTTCATTTATAGCAACATCACGTGGAAATTTCATTCCCCTAGGTCCTATAAAAACTTCATCCGCCAAATCCAAATTATCTGCATCAGGATTTGATTCTGTTACAACACTTTTAATACCTTTTTCTCTAAAATAAGGCGCAACATCATCAAATAACCTTGAACCAATACATAAAATTTTCATATAATCACATAAATTAATTAAAAAAACAAAATAATAAAAATCTTCAACATGATTTAATTTAAAGATTAATAAGAATACTAAATAATTATTAATTAATAATACTTAATTAAATTTTCTAAAAATAATAAATAATTTAAAAAATATCCAGGGAAATTAAAATCTTAAAAATAAAAAAGTATTCTATAGACACTTTTCCAATTATTTATTCATCCAACATCACCACCATCTGGTATGTCTAGAATCAGAACGGCACCTTTCAAAATCATGAAAAATAACAGACTCCCCAAATGTAAATTTTAATTAAAAAAAAGGTTTATTTTCAAAAGGGAGTATAAAAAAAGGAGAATAGCAAATAAAAAAAAAAGAAAACATATATAAAAAAAATTAATAGTGATTATATGAAATATTTAAGTAAAAAAATAGAACAATATTATTTTTCCTATAATTTCCACAAAATTTTTTTTATTTACTATGGTTTTTATACTTCAACATATAAAAGTGGAAAATTAGAAAACACAAAAAAATAGGTAAAAAAAGAGTTAATGATTAATCTTGGTCATTGTCATTTAATTTTTTCTTCTTCTTAAATATTTCTGATGCTTGACTACGTAATCTGCTGATTTCCTCAATATCTTCAAGCAATTCTTCATCAGTAAGTTCCCCATTATCATATCTTCTAGTTAAATCAACTATAGGTTCATCATTAAAGATGCCGGATCAGTGGTTAATATATTTTTTTTAATATGTTCTGGTATCATTTTCTTATCCTCCTAAACTCCATATATTCGTTTAAAATTGGATCATTAATATACTCATTCCACATTTTATTAGTTTGACCTATTTCTTCTTTATTGGCTCCTGCTAAAGCCTATTGCGAAATTATTTATTAAAGCTTTGTCTATTTCTTCATTGTATGTGAATTTTTCTTTAAATTTAACAATGAAAATGTCATTTGGGGTGGGTTAAAGGTATATGAGGACAGTCCAAATCATTAAATTTATCTAAACTTCTAAACGATTCTTCCTTGATATCTACTTTGTTTTTTATATTAAATAATTCTTTTGATTCTGATTTAACATTAGAAATATTAAATGAACGAACTCTATTTTTTATGTTTGATATTGCTGTGGTTGTTTTGTTTTTGATGTCTGACATTAGGCTATAATTATTTTGAGTAGGTCTTTCTTCATTTGTTGTTTTTAATTTTACATTTGGATTTACTTGTATTGTTACTTTACTTTTAAGGTTACTTGTTTTTTTGAAAAAATACTGCTTCATCTATTTAAACTTTTTAAAAACTTTTTACAATCTATAAAAGAGAATCCAAAACATCAATAACATTATCTGAGGAATCTTTACAAACCTTACTCATATCCTCAACAAGACCCATTGATTCCGGTTGAATACCTAAAAACACAATGTTATATGGCTTCTCTATCTCCAAATATTTGATTAGAAATGACAAAGACATTGAATGGGTAGAGACACTTAATCCACCAACCTGCTCTTTTGAGATTACCCTAATAGTGCCAGGTTCCTCATTCATTAAAACAGCATCAATTATAAGTATATGGCTCGGATCTATCTTTCTGATTTTGCCTGTAAAATTCTCAGGAACGGTTTTAGCATTGATTATTATTACATCATCACTTTCCTTACCCAAATCCTTTAAGCTTTCCACAATATATTGGCCTACTCCGTCATCGCCACGAATGTCATTACCGATTCCCAAAATAACAAGTCTATTATAATCCTTAAGAAATTCTTCTAAATCTTTTTTAAACATAATATCACATGAAAATATTAATCAAACCAATCAGATTAATTCCGTTCTGATTGTTTCGATTCCACCACCCATCTTATAGGATAGTTTTACTTTAACTGTATCTTCCACTTTACAATTTATCTCCCCAACAGGTATAAAAAGCGGCGGATTAAACATAGGCGTTGGACCGCAGACAACATTATCATTGATTAAGGTTATGGTTGTAATCTTAATTCCATTAAATTTACTGTCCTCATTGATAGTGAATTCCAGAACATCTTCAAAATTCTCATCAATTCTGCTTTGAAGGTCTATTTCACTATAACAAATGGATTCACCTATTATATTATAGTTTGGATGGTAATCCTCATCCTCCCAATGGACATTTCTCCTTTCCATTGAAACAGGTTCAGCATAATTTAAAACCTTATTTGGAATTACTGTACACTTATCCTCCTTAAAATCAACGAAATGATTTAAAGCAAGCACTTCCTCCTCATCAATTAATGCAGTGTCCAACATTTCACATATAATTAAATCAGCCTTAGCAAGTCCCTCCAATTTTAAAACATCCTCATTAACTATCAATACATTTTCAAAATCCCTGAGATTCTCTTTAGCATATCCTGCAATTTTATTATCCTTCTCAAAACCAACTACAGCAGAAAAATATAAGGCCGCGAAATAAGTTAAAACCCCACTTCCACAGCCCAAATCATATACAACCTTATTGATCAGGCCTTCTTCATTTTTAAGATAATCCAAATCCTCTGCATACTGGGATATACCTTCATAAAATGCAGATAAACGTTCTGTATCTTTAATTAAATGTGAATGGTAAGGAGTTGTTTTAAATTTCATTATTCTAGATATGTTATTTGTCATTAATAATTTTTTATATCCTGAAAAATCCAACAGGACAGGTAAAGATAAATCAATAATTGAAAAATAAAAAAAAAATCAAAAAATATATTGGAATATTAAAAAATACCAACAACTAGTTAAAAGAAATAGATTATAAGATGATATTAAAAAACAAAATCAACTAATAAAAAAAAAATAGATTAGAAATATTAAAAAACACCAACCAGCCAATTAAAAAAAAATGGATTAAACATGGAAAAAAGTATCATAATAAACTAAAAAAAAGGAAGTGAAAAGGAATTTATGTATCTTTGATATCATCACTGCTATCCGGATCGAAATTCTTACCATTAGCAGTACTTGTAAGTTTTACGTGTTCAACCCCTTTAAGTTTCATCATTTTCTCATAAACGGAACGAATATCTTTAACGTCTCCATTAACAATAACGACTTCCATACAATATTTCTCGGTCATATGGACATGCATGGTTGCTATAATGGTATCCTTATAATGATGTTGAATCTCAGCAAGTTCCTCCATTACACCAGTATAATGATGGTCATAAATTATAGTTATAACACCAATTCTTTCTCCTTCCATCTCATTCATCCATTGATAACGGAGAATATAATCCTGAAGAGCATCTCTTATACCTTTTGATCTTGACTGATATCCCCTATCCTTTAAAACATCATCAAAATCAGACAATAACTTTTTTGGTAATGACATACTGATTCTCATCATATCCAAAACTCCTATAATTTTATTAAAATAATAAAGTAATAAAAATCACTTAATTAATATTAATTAGTCATTTAACATATATAAAATTAATTATAGTATCCATCAATTAACATTACATAAAACATATATTATATAATGTTTTTTTATTTAATATAAGTTTTTAAAAAAGAAATAATATTAAAAAACTAGAATTAGTTATAAAAAAATGAACAAAATTAATATAATAACTTTTAATAAAAAATTATTATTTCAATATAACCAATGATTGATTAATTAAAAGTGTAAAAAATTAAATTTTGTTTAAAATAAGTATTTAGCTATTTTTATTAGGAAATATTGGAAGTTTAAAATTAAAAACATGTAAAACAACATTATATAACACTATTTCTAAAAAACTAGAAAACAAAAATAATAAAAACAAATAAAAGATTATTACACAACCCCAATTAAAAAAACCGGAAAACAAAAATAATAAGAACAAGTAAGACAGTATTATTTTTTTAATAATTTGTAAAACTAAATTATTAAGAATTAAATTAGAATAATACTTTTAAATTAAGAATTATTATACCTATAACGAGCATGGAAGGGTAAATAGGAGTTGCTATAAATATTGGCCAAAAATTGAAGAAATCGCTGAGAAATTAGAAGAATATGGTGTAGACTCATTAGATGATTTAAGTTCATTAGACACCGTTAGTTTAAATGAAATTACTGAATTATTAAATGAAATAGAAGTTATTGCACATGATGAAGAAATTGATTTTGATTCAGCAAAACACATATTAGATAATGATAGAATGAATAAAGCTCTAAAACTTATTAGAAAATTCTATTTATATATGGGCATAAGATTAGAAACACAAAAATGCATACGATATTATAAATTCTGATGATCCTCAATCTGAGCCTGATAAATTCCATTTTTATGAAAGATATGAAGGATTACTTAAAAATGAATCTAGACTTGCTAAATTCAATAAAGATAAAACCTTTATATTTGTTGGAAGCGGCCCTTTACCACTTACTTTAATATTATTTAGACAAAAATCGGTTGTAAATGTATTGGTATTGAAATTAAAGAGGATGTTGCAGAATTATCAAGAAAAGTTATTGATAAGTTAGGTTTATCTGATGGTATTGAAATTTTAGTTGGAGATGAAAATACCCTTAAAGATATAGATTCTGACATAGTGATGGTTGCGGCATTCGCAGAGCCTAAAGATAGAGTATTTGCTAATGTATGGGAAACAGTTGATGAAAAAACTCCCGTACTTGTTAGAACCTATAGTGGTATGAGAGCTATTTTATATGCTCCTTTAACTGATAAAGTTTTAAGAGGTTTCCATAAAGAAATTATGCTTTTACCAATAGGAAATACTAATAATACTAGTGTTTTACTTAGAAAAGCAAAAACCTAATTCTACTTTTTATAATATTTCAATATTATTAACCATTCTCCTATAATAAGTTCTAATTTAAAATAATTTACAATTCTTAATTTCTATTAATTGATCGCTTTTTTTATAATAGGTTCTAATTCTAATTAAACTACAATTTTTAAATTTTAATTAAGCACATTTTATATCATAACAATAATAAGTTCTAATTTTTTAAAATTTAAGTAAACTTTTACAATTTATATAATTTACAAGACAATATTAATTATACAATACCTTAATTAATCATTTAGTTTCAATTATTTTCTACTAAAACTTATTTTTTTAGCATATCTCCATTAATTAAAGATTTTTAAATGACATAATGATAGTATTGTTTTTTTTAATAATTTTATAAGATTTTAACTATTTTAAAAAAAAATGAATACACATTCAAAAAATGAATACATTTATATACTACCACTACTAATTATTAATTGTATACAAAAAATAAATTTGTAATACAAATTAAGAGGTGATAAAATATGTGTAATAATCCGAATTTTAGGTATGGTATGAACATAAATTTTAATGACTTCGACAATGATTTTCCATATATCCATCACCATGGAAACCACCACTACAGAAACTGCAAACACCATGAAGATGAATTTGAAAACTGCAATCATCACCATAGACATCATCATAAAGATTGTAAAGATCATAATGATTATGATGATTTCCATGGTAAAAAATGTCATAGAGACCAATTTTATGGCACATATGGAAGAGATTTTGATGAATTAAGTGATGAAGAATTTAGGAACTTTTGCCATAGAAGACAAAAAATGATTAGAGAAATGAGAAAAAACGGTGAATTTCCAAGAGGTTTTGGACCTAGATGGATGGATGATGAAGAAGATGGGAAAAAACAAAGATTACAACCGTTAAGCATTAGAGTAAAACCCCATACTAAAAAATTCCTAAAAGAAGATTCAGTACTATCTGCAAGAGAGATACTCGAACTTTATGAAGACTTTGCAAATGGATCTGAAGAATATGTACTTTCTCTTGAAGAAGATGAAGAAGATTTAAAAGAAGAATTATCTAAATTAGAAGACAAAATTAGAAATGCTAAATCATTTACAGATAATCTAGAAAATCCAAAATCTGAAGAGAAAAGTGCAGAAGAAGATGAATTAGAATAATTTATCATCTTCTTTTTAAATAGAAATTAAAAACATTGAATCATTTATTAACTTAAAGTCATTACCTTAAACTATATTTTAAGAGTTAGCTAAAATTACGATACCTCCAAAAAATAATTATAACTTTACTAGTAAAAATTGAATTTTGGCTAACTTATCTTAAAATACACATATAACTATTTAAAAAGATTAAACTTATAAAAAAAACTATTTAAAATAAATTAATCTTAAATAAACTATTTTAAAAAAAAATTTAAACTTATAAAAAAAAACTATTAATTTTAAATAAACTATTTATAAAAAAATCTAAAAAAATCTACTATTTTTAGACAATTATCTTATTTAAAAAATATGATAAATTTATTACTTATTGTAAAAAATCTATTTAAATCTATTAAACCATATAAAAAATTATATTAAACTTATTTTAAAAATATAAAAAATAATTAAAATAAAAATAAACTGATTACATGAGCAAACTAAAAGTAAATTCAATAAATATTAATTATGAAATTAAAGGAGAAGGTTATCCTGTAGTTTTAATACATGGTTTAGCTGAAGATTTACATTACTGGAAGTATATTTCAAACTATTTAAAAGAATACTTTAAAGTTATTTCAATAGATTTAAGAGGTCATGGAAAAAGTGATTCCGGCAAAGACACTATCAGTATTGAATTATTTGCAGATGACGTATACAAATTACTTGAAAAACTAGATATAAATCAGACAAATATTATCGGATACTCCCTTGGAGGCCAGGTAGCAATTGAATCTGTAATTAAACATCCTGATTTATATAAAAAACTTGTTTTAATTTCAACATTTTCTCAAATGGAAGATGAGATGAAAGAAACCTTTAAAAAGATGTATGATAATTCCGCTGTTGATTATGAATTATTCTTTGATACTATTATACAGTATATTCTTCCTGAGGATATGTTAATTCAGTATAAAGACAGATTAAATCAAAGCAAAAAGAAACTTAAAAACAGCAAAGACATAGATTTCATACATAATACTCTTTATAGTTGCTCTATATTCAATGCCACAGATGAATTAAAAAAGATTCAGAATGATACATTAATATTATATGGAAAGGATGATCCGATTATTCCTAAAAAGGCAACCGATAGATTAAGCAACAATATCAAAAATTCAAGAGTAGTCGAATTTGAGAATACAAAACATGACGTTTTAATTAAAAAGAATTTTGATAAAGCTAAAGTAATTATTAAAGATTTTCTAGAAGAATAAAAATTAGAAATAAAATAGTTATTAAAAAAAATATCTAAAAAAAAACAAAAATAAGTTTAAACATCTTCTAGAAGAGTAAAAATTAGAGATAAAAAATATTT
This sequence comes from Methanobrevibacter sp., assembly GCA_051876995.1. Lineage (GTDB taxonomy): Archaea > Methanobacteriota > Methanobacteria > Methanobacteriales > Methanobacteriaceae > Methanarmilla. The sequence goes on from JBJEIL010000055.1 coordinate 10,061, forward strand.
AAATATTCAATCTTCTTCTGTTAACATTAAACGATAATATTGCTCCCCATAACGGAGAACAGGTTTAATTATGCCCTTGTTTGTTAAGGATATCACCACATGATACATTCTGAAATCAGATAACTTTAATGGACCATATAACAGATTGCCTTCAAGAACATATTTAGGCACAATGCCGTCATGTACAATAGACTTGATTAATTCAATAGACTTTTCCTCAATCTGATCTATTTCCGCATCAATAACATCCTGTTTCGAATCAACTGTGTTAATCTTTTCTGTAATATCCAAAAGCTTTACACGGTTATCGTCATATTCAATTATACCTTTTCTTTTAAGACTGTTCAATATTTCATATAACTGATATTCATGGATTTGAAGTTCACTCTGTAGAACTTCCTGAGGAATATCCCCATCATAATCCTCATTAAATTTTCTAATCTGATCTAAGACCTTTTTCTCTTTTTTTGTAATTGTTTTCATAATATCATAAAGTAGCAATTAATATTAAAAAATAAAGAATCAACTAAGTAATATTTTAGGTTATACAGATAAATATATTTTAAGATGAAAATATTTTCATCACCAATAATATAATATATTATATATAATAAATATTTTAACTCAATTTTAAAAAGGAATAATTATGTTTGATAAACTGGAAGAACTTCAAGAACAGAATGAAATATCCAAAAATGACATTTTAAACATCATTAAAGATGAAGCAAGACATTTAACAATTTATGATGAGATGACCGCATCATCATATCTTCAAGAGGAGGGTAAATACATTCAAAAGTCATACCGCGACGAGTATTTGGATGTCACCATCAAATACTTTCTAAAAAGGCTCCACAGAATCAAGAATGACAATAATGATTATCCCGAAACTGTTGACAAAAAAAGACTTAAGGGCTCTCTTAAAATTCTGAAAAACCAATATCTACAACAGAAAGAGAAACTTCAGGAAAGCAATAAAACACCTTTGATGTATGGAATAATATCAATCTACACCACATTTATTCTTGAGGAATCCATCCATCCATTAAATACCCCATTTCCAGCAGGTGAAAAGATCATATTTAAAGATGGCACATATTATTGTCCTGTAAAACACAATCAATCTAAAAATCCTGACGCCTTATGTAGATTATGCATTGCAAAAGAGATGGATGATTTAGCCAATTAGTTTAATTAAAAAATATAATTATTCTAAGACCTTTTTTTTATTATTCATTATTGTTTAATCTATTGTTTCTTTAAGATAATCAAATAAATCCGATTGCTATTTTTCTTAACTTAATCTTAAAATTCGAATTATAATATTAAATCCAGTGTTTTTATAGGGATTAGTTAATGGTACCCTAATCTAAAAAAAAATAATATTAAAATTAAAAAAAAACAGCAGATTTTAATATGATAATTTTAAGAAAAAGATTGAAAAACCAATTTTTATAAGGTTTATAAAAAAAACAATCCAAACCTGTTAGATCATTAAAAAAATAGATGGAATAACCCAATTTAAAAAATAGACAACAATAAACAAACAAATAAACAAAAAAAATAGTTAAAACAAGACAAGATATCTTTCTTATCAGTATATAATGTATGCAAAATAAACAACACCAAACAAAAGACAAAAACAAAAACAACAATAAAATAAAGATTAAAACCAGAAAAACTTAACAAAATTTTCACACAAAAAACAAACAAAACCAGAATAACCAACAATAAAATGAAATAAACAATATAAACAAAAATAAATCCAACAACAAAATAGAAAAAATAGAAAACCAAATCCAATAAAAATAAACAAAAAATTAAATCAAATATAAAAAAAATAGAAAAAACAATCTAAACCTATTAAATCACAAAAAAAATAGTTAAAAACAATTTAATTAAAAAAAAGACAATAATAAACAAATAAATAAACAAAAAAAATAGTTAAAACAAGACAAGATATCTTTCTTATCAGTATAT
>JBJEIL010000056.1:0-11979 GCA_051876995.1 Methanobrevibacter sp.
AAGGAAAACAATAAATATATTAAATTTACTTTTTGTATTAATAATGTAATAAATAATTAATAAGTTTAAATTTATTTTTATTTAACAATTTAAGGGATATTATGGTAAAAATTTCAGTGATTATGCCTATTTATAATGGTGAAGATTTTCTTGAAAGATCATGTAAAAATCTATCTAAACAAACACTTGATGACTTTGAGTTAATATGTGTTGATGATGGTTCTAGTGATAATTCCTTAGAAAAATTGAAAAAATTATCAAATAAATATGATTTTATAAAAATATTTAGTCAGGATAATCAAGGTTCTGGTAAGGCTAGAAATTTAGGAATTAGTAAAGCTCAAGGAGACTATGTCGCTTTTTTAGATGTTGATGATATTTTTATTGATAATGATGCATTAGAGAGAATGTATAATGCAGGTATAGAATATGGTGCAGATATGGTTGCAGGAAATCTATTAAGGGTTGACAATCATGGCAAATTTTTAAAGAATTTTAATTATGTTGATGGTAACTATGCATATTGCTCTAAGATTGAAAAGATTCAGCCGGAGGAATATGGCATTCCATGGGCTTTTTACAAGAACATCTATAGAAAAGATTTTTTAGAGAAACATAATATTCATTTTCCAGATTTAAAAAGAGGTCAGGATCCTGTATTTCTTGCTCATATATTAACAAATATTGATTATATTGTTACAGTACCTGTTAACTTATATGGTTATAGTTTTGAAGCTGCAGGAGGACCTAATAAAAAAATTAATACTTATGAAAAAAAGCATGATTATATAATGCATTATTATGAAAGCTTCAAGATACTTGATGATAGCAATATTTTTGCTGATTCTTTAATTAAATATATGGAATCTTTCTTTACCTTTTTATCATTAAAAGATAATAGAGATGATAATGAGTTATTTGAAATTGTTCATAAAATATTTGAATATGGTAATGAAATTTATTTAAATAATTATGTTGAGGAGATTGCTTATCTTAGGTTATGTCTTTTGGATAAATATGATTCCCTAAATTATAATAATTATATAAGGGATATTGAAGACAATTTAATTAAAAGTTCTTTAAAGGAACCTATTCCAGATAAAATTCTAGATAAATACTCTGAATTTGTTAAGAACAATTCAAAAGAAGAGGACATGATCTGTGTAAGTAAAAGCCTGATTAACAAAGCTATTCCTAATTTAGTTAATGAGAGGACAGGTAAATTAGAAGAGCTATTATCATCTAACAGTTGGAAAATGACAGCTCCAATTAGAAAGTTTAAAAACAGACTTAAAAAACAGTAATTATTTTTTTAATTATTATAAAATCTTTTTTATTATCTATTCTCTTCAATCAATTTATGTTATAGCTATTTTTTAAGATTCTAATCTAAACATATCTCTTTTTAAAATCAAACTTTAATTGTTTAAATTAAATAACCTGTGATTAAAGCAACCTCTTCAAAGAAAAAATGTTCACTAGCTGTTATTTCACATTCAAAACCTTCTTTTTCAAGAATATCTAAGGTTTTTGGAATGTTTGATAATGATGACTGTATTAGCTGAACCTTTCCATTATCATTTAAATGATTCTTCACTTCATATAAGAATGGGTCAATAACTTTTCTTCCATCTGCTCCACCATCAAATGCATAATTTAAATCATCGTCAATAATATCATTTTCTTCAGTTGGTAGATATGGAGTATTAAATAGAATTACATCAAACTTTCTATTTTCCAATGGCTCAAATAGATTACCAAAAACGGTTTCAATATTATCAATATTGTTTATTTTAAAATTCTCCTCAGCTAAGCTTAAGGCGTCTAAATTAATGTCTGTGACTGTAATTTGATTGTCTGTTAGTTTAGATGCATACATGGCAACAGTTCCAGTTCCAGTTCCAATCTCCAATACGGTATCATTCTTCTCGATTTCAAGATTGTCCGCTAAAAGGAAAGTATCCTCTGCTGGAATGTAGACTAAATCGCTTGTATTTATTTGAAAATCTTCTGTTTTCATTTAATCACTTGATTTATCTTCTATTTTTTAATATGTCTTGATTGCAAAAATATAAAAATTTTTTATAAGAAACCTTATATGTTTTGGTTCTCTATTCTATCTTTATTTTCTATGTAAAAATTGAATTCGGCAAACTCTATCTTATAAAATTATATTATAATTATAATATATCTTCCAATTCTTTAGTTAATTCTAGAATATCCTCGGGACTTAAATTAATCACTCTCTTTTCAAGTAAGTCTTCTAATCTTTCAGATTCAATAGATTTTAAATTGTTTTTTAGCTCTTTTTTATCTGAGTAATCTATTTCATGTCTGGAATTAATTAAAGAGTTTTCCGCTTTCTTGTTTTTATGTTGGAATAATGCTTTACATATCCTTGAATAATTCTTAAAGAGTTTCTCATCTTCTTTAAATCTGTCATTAGGAGTCAATCTAACAACAGAGGAGTCTATTTTAGGTTTAGGCATAAAGCATTCTGAAGGAACATTCATTAGAAATTCCACATCTACCTTAAAATATAACATTGCAGATAGTCTTGAATAATTTTTACTTCCTACATTTGCAGTCATACGGTCTGCAAATTCCTTTTGATACATCAATATTCCTGATTTAAAGGGATATTCTAACAGTTTAAATGTTATTGGAGATGATATTTGATAGGGCAAATTGGATATGATCTTATCAAATTTTGGAAAATCTACCTTAAGTGCATCTTCATTGATAATTTCAATGTTGTCAATTGACTTTTCCATAGCCCTTTTTTGTAGAATATCTGCAACTTTTCTATCCTGTTCTATACAGATCAATTTCTCTGCTTTTTTAGCTATTTCCAGACTTAAAGTCCCTATGCCAGGTCCAATTTCAAGTATTGTCTCATCGGGAGAGATATTTCCATATTCTATTATTTGATTTCTTTTATTTGCATCGATTAAAAAGTTCTGTCCAAGTTTATGGTTTAATCTAATATTGTATTTATTTAGAACACTTTTAGTCTCAGCAGAAAGTGAGTAACTTTTACTCAATTCATCACCAACTTTATATTTAAGAATCTATTCTACCTTCTTCTATGGTACCTTTTATTTTTTCTCTTTTGTTCCCTATAATACTCCTTCATTCTTTCATTTGGAATTTGGGTAAACAAGTAATATTTCTTTTTACCTTTTTTTACAGTAGTATTGTCCAGCTCTTGGAGGATTCTATTAGATATCATAGTAACCGGATCAGGTAGTGACGGGACTCTGTTTTTTAAATCCTCATAACTTTCAAACGGTTTTTCCTTTCTAGCATCAAGAATAGACCACATCATTTTTTTACCTATTCCAGGAATCAATTCAAGTTTATGAAGTCTTGTACTAAGTGATCCTGTTGTGTTAAAGAATTCAATGTATTTTTCCTCCTTTTCTTCGACAATTTCCTTGACAACATATTCAAGTTCTATACGGCTTGTGGGAGTTAAGTTTTCATATTTGAGTTGTTTAACCGTTTTGATCTTATCTCTCTTACCAGAGCCAACGTATACCTTTTCATGTATTTCAATGTCTACATTCTCTTTAGGGATTAATTCAAGTAAAGTGAATTTTTCAGTTCCTATTGCCTGTGCGATTGGTTTTCTTTTATATCTAGTTTGATCTTTATTTGTGTAGCCTAAACTTAGATAATCTAGTATAATAGCATTTTCCTCTTTAACAAATAAGTGTTTGTTTTTACTTTGTGTTTTATTTGCCATCTAATCACTTCACTAAGTTATTTAGTTATAATTATAAAATTGTTATAAACCTGGGAATATAATCTATAAGTGAATTATAATCTATTTTTTAATCTATAATAATTTTATTATTAAAATACTTTTAGATATTTTTCTAGATTATGAAAAAATTATCTATGAAAAAACAGGACAACGAATAAAAATAGTTGTAAATTAAGGATTATGTTAAAATTAAATTTTATTAAAATTAGAAAAAAAGATATTTAAAATACTTAAATTAAAAGCCATAATTTTTTTAAAGATATAAAATTAAAGTAGTCTAAATCTTATTTAGACTATAAATACACTTGGACTATTAAATTATAATGTGTATTTTTCAACTATTTCAAGAATTTCTTCCATATCTTCTTTAGATAATGAAATTCTTTCCTTAGCAAAAATTAATCTCATATCATCTAAATCTTGAGGTAATAAATCAGCTATACGAACTGCATATTTCCTTTTAACTTTTCCTTCAAGTTCAGCTACTAATTTATCAGTATCCTCTTCAGATAATTGGCTAAAAGTACTAACATGATTTAATGTAACATTTTGTTCATAACTAAGGTCATGATTTTCACCAAATTTCTCAAGAATACTTTTTACTTTAGCTGCAGGTATAGGTTCTCTATTCACTGTATTTTTACCTATCATTGTATTCACTCTTGTAATTTTAAGTGGTCTGGTCTTACAATCAATTCTTTGTATTTGTTACCATCTTTTAATCCAAGTAAATAAGCACTACCTCTTTTTCCAATAACTTTAGCAGTTTTACCATGGAATCTGGAGTGTGGTTGTCCTCTGTGGATACTTGGGTCAATAATGATATGTACTAAATCTCCTTCATTGAAAGTTTGAAGTTTTTTAGTAATAGGGTTAGAACGACCAACACGTGGTTTTTTGGTTAATTTATTTCTTGATCTACTTTTAAATCCTCTTGATCTTTGCATTTTTATAACCTCGAATAATTATTATAATAAAAAATTATATTGATTAGCCTATTAACTTAAAAATATATAATATTAATTTTTAGATTAAATCATTAGGATAAATCAATTTTATAATAAAAACATAGTTTTTTAGTATTTAATATATAAAATGGATAAATTTCATAAATTTTTATAAAATAATGATTTAATAATTTTGAAAATTTTTTCCATAAAATTAATAATGTTAATCTATTACTACAAAGTTATTAATATACTTTTAGTTTTTCGGCTATTCTTTCTAAAAAAAATAGGATTTTTGAAATTTTTTAATTTTTTTATAAATTTTCTAAAATCCTCTTAGATTCCTATTTTCTTAAAATAAAGCCTATCTGTCTTGTTTAATTTTTTAATCTATAATAATATTTTAATATATTTTTTTATAATTAAATGGAATTAGGGGATTTCTCCACCTGCTATTTTTTACTTACCTCAATAACATCTAGTTGCCTACAGACACACTGTTTATTTAAAAGACCGGTAACACTGGGATTACTTCTTCCCTCATCTGATGAGATAAGTTCCTTAATATATAATCCCCCTTGGGTTTTAACTTTCATTTTAAATGATTTTGGGCCTATTATTTCAGTTTCAACACCTAAAACTCTCTTTTCTCTAATTTTATCAGCACGTCTTCTTAACACTCTCTGAGGGGTTTGTTGCTTAATTAAATCTAATGTTTTTAGAATCTCAAGTTCCTCTTCATCGATTTCATCATCACAGTCAACAATTGCCTCATATACCTTATATGCATCTGGTGAGGAAAGCTTTATTTCTGCTTTTCTGTTTCTTTTGGAATACTTTAAATTATTGTATTTTGTTTTACCTGCAGCATGTCTATTTGCTTCATCTTCTAGTTCTTTAAGGTCTATGCTTCTAATCTTAGGTTCCACAACCTCAATAACAAATGGTCTTCCGTCACCTAACATTAAAACATCAATATCTTCCCTACCTGCGCCGTGGAATTTACATGATCTTCCTTTGGTCTTTTCAAGTAAAACATCTGATAATAATTCCTCAACGGATTCCGGATACATTTTACCTTGATAATTACAGTATTCACATCCCTTTCCATGACACTTTCTGCATAACCATTTGGTCTGGGGAATGCCCCTTTTATATTTATTATAGGTTCCCTCTATAAAGATCGGATTTATCTGGATATATACACTTGGATTATCTTTTTTAAAGTTGATTTCAATGGTAATATCATTATGTTTAAATTCGGCATCTTTATTGTAGATTAAACCAATTTCCTTACCGATTATTCTATTGATTTCCTTCTTTATATTCTCAACCTTAAAGTCATATTTTTCTGAGATTTCATCATCCTTATTTAGAATCTCTTTAGGAATCTTAGAACCTACTAAATAATTGTCAAATTCAAGGCCTATTGAATCAATTTTATCCTGTATATTATTAAATAATTCCTCATTAATCTTTTCAAATGTGTTTTGGCATATTGGACATATGTCCTCATTTTTAGGATTATCAAAAGAAAGTTCCTCTCTTATTTTAAGACCTCTTTCCTCATTATCGTTTCCTTCAATCTTATCTGAAAACTTACGTCCTAGACAGTGATTACATATCTTATTATCACTAAGTTCTATCAATCTTCTTGCAATATCTAATGTTTCATCTTCCATGCTATCGACTATTAAGGTTAATAAATAAAAAAATTTAAATTTTAACTAAGGATTATCTTCTCATTTGGTTCATGATACGATTAATATTTCCGCCACCAAATCCTCCACGTTTACCAATACCTTTCATTGCTCTTTTACTATTGTTATAGTATTTTAAAAGTTCCTTGATGTCTTTTTCCTCAACACCGGAACCTCTTGCAATTCTTCTTGCTCTTGACTGTTTTATCATCTTCGGATTTTCCATCTCCTCCTGAGTCATTGAAGACATGATTATTTTAAATGTTTCAATCTTGTCCTCGGTCATCTTTGTAAATTCCTTAGGCACTTTGTTTCCAAGTCCGGGTATCATGCTCATAACTTGTTGCATTGGCCCCATTTTATTCATCATATCGAATTGATTCCTCATGTCAACAAGTGTAAACTTACCACTCATCATATTATTCATGGTTTTCTGAGCGACATCCTCATCGATGTTTTCCTCTGCCCTTTCAACAAGTGACTGAATATCCCCCATACCAAGTAATCTTGAGATAAACCTTTCCGGATCAAAAACTTCAAAATCATCAATCTTTTCACCGGTACCTATGAATTTAATAGGTGCACCGGTTTCTGCTACTGCAGATAGTGCTCCTCCCCCTTTACCTGAACCGTCTAATTTTGAGATAATTATGGAACCAATATCTGTAGCCTCGGAAAATGCTTTTGCTTGTTCTCCTGCAATTTGTCCAATGGTTCCATCTACTACAAGTATGGATTCACTTGGATTAATAACATTGTCTAATTTGTTCATTTCCTCGATTAAATCAGATTCTTGTTTATGTCTACCTGCTGTATCAAATATTATGATTCTCTGGTTTTTAAATTTTTCAAGACCTTTTTTAGCTAAATCAAGAGCATCATTGTTTTCAGGATCCCCATATAAGGAAATATCTAATTCATCAGTCAATTGTCTTAATTGTTCATATGCCGCTGGTCTCCATGTATCTGTACATACAACGGCGGGGTTATATCCCTTTTTAATCAGATATTTACATAGTTTACCAATGGTGGTAGTTTTACCACTACCTTGTAATCCCAAAAATAGGATTTTAAATGGTTTTTCAGTAATTTCTAATTTCGCTGGTTCTGAACCACCTAATAAATTAACCATTTCCTCATAGATGATTGTAATAACATATTCTCTTGCAGTTATTCCTTTAGGAGGCTTTTCATTTAAAGCTCTGTCTTCAATTCTCTTTGATAATTTAAAAACCAATTTAACATTGACATCAGATTGAATTAATGCACGTTGTATATCTTTTACAACTTCTTTAACGGTTTTTTTATCAATAACAGACATTCCTGCTAATTTTTTTATACTGTTACTTAGGCTTTCTCCTAAATTTCCTAACATATCTATCAACAGCCTTTAAGTTTTTAATTGAATTGTGTTTGTAATTATTTGACAATTATTAAATAGATTTAAAATATTGGTTTTTGTAAAATTTTAAAATATATTAAATATTAATAATATAGTAAGCAATATTATATTTTATTAAGTAAATATATAAAACTATAATTTTAATTAGTAGTTTATAAATTTTTTTTGTAAATTTTATTTTAATTAACTATCTTTTAAAACAATTTTTAAAATTATATTTTTTTAATTTAAATTAAAGAGGAAAATTATGCTTGAAGAATTAAAAGAATCATTAGTAAATGCACCTATTGTTAAAAAAGGAAATTATGATTATTTTGTTCATCCAATTAGTGATGGTGTCCCAACAATGAAACCTGAGGTTTTAAAGGAAATCTCAAAACTTATTGTTAAAAATTTTAATATTGATGTGGATAAAATTGTAGCTATCGAAGCTATGGGTATTCATTTAGCTACTGCTTTATCTTTAGAAACAGATATTCCTTTTGTTATTATTAGAAAAAGAAAATATGGTCTTGATGGAGAAAAAACCATACATAAAAAAACAGGTTATGGTGAATCAACTTTATATGTAAATGATTTACATAAAGGTGATAGGATTCTATTGATTGATGATGTTGTAAGTACTGGCGGAACATTAATCAATACTATTGAGGCCCTTAAGGAAATAGGTGTGGATCTTGTTACTATTATTGCCGTTTTAGAAAAGGGTGAAGGTAAGAAGATTGTAGAAAAGGAAACAGGTTGTAAAGTAAATACCGTTGTAAAAATACATATTGAAAACGATAAAGTGGTTGTCGACGGTGTAGTTGGAGAGGATTACTAATCCTAAAGACTATTTTAAATTCAATTATCTTTTTTTTAAATTACAATTCTTTTGATATTTATGTCATTGTATAATATGAATGTGGATAAAGTAATCAATCATATTAATAAAAAGGATTATAAAACGATTGGTTTACAATTTCCAGAAGGTTTGAAAACACAGGCTACGTCCATTGCAAAAAAAATTGAGGAAGAAACAGATGCAACAGTCATCATCTCAGGGGATCCTTGTTTTGGGGCATGTGATGTCTGTGATAAAAAGATGGAAGGTATGGTAGACATGATTGTTCACTATGCTCATACACCATTACCTTTAAGATATAAGGTTCCTGTAATGTTCATTGAGGCTTATTCTAACGTTAAAATTAAAAAAGTTTTGGATAAAACATTAGAACTATTGGAGGATTCTAGTAAAATAGCCCTTGCAACTACAACTCAACATCTTCATTTAATTAATGAAATCAGTGATTATTTGGAGGATAACGGTAAAGAGGTGGTAGTAGGTTCCTCTTCTAAAGGCACTACAAAGGGCCAAGTTCTGGGCTGTAATTTTTCATCTATTAAAAATCTTGATGCAGAGGTCTATCTTTTTATAGGTACTGGTAATTTTCATCCTGTAGGTATTCATCTGTTTACAAAGGCTCCGGTTATTGCAGCTGATCCTTATACTGGTGAGGTTAGGGAAATTTCCGATTATGCAGACAGGATTCTCAGAATCAGATTTGCAAGAATAACTAAAGCAAAAGCTGTAAACAAATGGGGTATTTTAGTATCTACTAAAGAAGGTCAATATAGAATGGCTTTGGCCAAAGAAATAAAGAAAAGCCTTGAGGATGAAGGAATGGAAGCTTATATTATTCTTGTAGATATGATTAGCCCTGAAATTCTTCTACCATATATGGATCTAGGTGGATTTGTAGTAACTGCATGTCCTAGAATAGCAATTGATGACTCTGCAATGTATAAAAAACCGGTAATCACTCCTCAGGAATTGGAAATTGTTACAGATAAAAGAAAATGGGAAGACTATCAATTAGATGAGATATTATTTGATCAACGTTACAAAGAATAATATTTTTAATATGAAATATATAAATAGTAATTAATTTTAAATATATTTATATTATAAAAAAATTATAAATAAGTATTTGATAAGCTTTATATTAAAAATTTAATAGTTTTTCATTTTTCCTATTTTTAGAGGTGTGTAAATGAAGGTGGAATCAGGAGATTTAGTAATGCCCGGTGATTTTTTAGGAATTGTAGAACAATATTTACCTGGTGAAGGAACATTTGATGATAATGGTACTATTAAATCTTCTATTTTTGGTAATGTAAATTTAGATTTGGTAAATAGACAGGTATCAGTCAGTCCACTTACAGGTAGTCCTATTGTTCTGGAAAAAGGGGACATGGTTTATGGACAGATTACTGATGTTCGTAGTCAAAGGGCTTTAATTGATGTTCAAGGTAAATCTGGTGAGGATAGAGAATTAGCTTTACCTTATCTTGGTGCTATTCATATATCTCAAGTTAAAAATGATTATCTAGAACGCTTAATTGATGCTTTTAGAATCGGGGATATTATAGAAGGTAAAGTGTCTAGAATTACAGGTGAAAATATTGATTTAAATACTGAAGATGATGACTGTGGTGTTGTTAAAGCTATGTGTACTAGATGCCGCCAATTTTTAGAACCTACTGATATGAAAGATGAATTAATTTGCCCTAGATGTGGTAAAAAAGAGAAACGTAAAATCTCTTCAAACTATCGTATTTAAGTTTTATTGTGTTATTTAGATTTAAATTATAATTATAATGGTTGATAAAATGGATATTGAAGTTTTAACTGATAAAAAATTAGAATTAGAAATTGTTCTTCATGGAGAAAAACATGCACTTTGTAATGCTTTAAGAAAAATCCTTATGGAAGATGATGATGTACAATATGCTGTATATGGTATTGATCATCCATTGATTGGTGAGCCAATAATGACTATCAAAACTAAGCAGAAAAAAGTTGCAAGAAACTCCCTTAAAAAAGCTGCTGAAACTTTAAAAGATCAAGCTGAAGAATTTAAATCTTTAGTAGAACAAATCTAATTGTTTTTAATTTTTTTAGTTTTTTAAAAAACTAAATCCTTAAATTATTCTTTTATAGATTATTTTGCTTTTTTTTAAAATAATTGACTAAATATTAAATATATTTAAAATAATCTTTTAATATTTATTTTTAATTTAGTAAATTTCTAATTAAGTTCCTTAATTTTATTCCAATTTATATTGAAATAAAAAAAAGTTTTAGGTGATTAAATGTCTTATCATAAAAAGCCATCATTAACTGTTGATATTTTTATATATGATGATAAGAATAATTTTATACTCATCAAACGTAAAAATGATCCATATAAGGACTGCTGGGCTTTTCCTGGAGGTTTTGTAGAATATGGGGAAACAGTTGAAAATGCCGCAAGGCGTGAAGCTAAAGAAGAAACAAGTATTGATGTTGAATTAACTAAATTAGTTGGAGTTTATTCCGATCCTGATAGGGACCCTAGAGGTCATACAGTTACTGTTGTTTTCTTAGCAAAAGGTAATTTTGATGATAGAAAAGCAGATGACGATGCAAAGGATATTGATATCTTCTCATTTGATGATTTGAAAAATATTGACTTAGCATTTGACCATGGGGAAATTATTAAGGATATTCATAAACTGGTTAATTAAAATGTTGATAGATTAAATTTATATTGGTTTTTAATTTTCAATTAAATTTAAATCTATTTTCTATTTTTTTTAATAATTCTAATATAAGTTTTAGAAATTTTCTGACTCTATTTCAATTTTTTTTTAAAATAAATGTTAAAACAAATTTAAGAATATTTGATAAAATGCTTATTCTTTTTAAAAAATCCTATAAATTTTATATAATAGTAAGTTAAATATAATTCATATTATATTAAAATAAATTTAATTAATGTTTTTAAATATTAATTTACAAATTACATTCTAAAAATTTTTAATGTAATTTATTATTATAATCAATTATATTATTGGAGGTCTAAAATGGAATTCTGTCCAAATTGCGGTGCTATGTTACTTCCACAAGGTAACAAAGTCAAATGTAATAAATGTGGATATGAAAAAGATTTATCCAAATCAGAAACAGATGAATATGAGGTTTCTGAAAAAGTACAAGCTAAAGATAATGTTATTATGAAAGGGGAAGATATTGAGACCCTTCCAACTACTAAAGTTACTTGTCCAAATTGTGGTTTTACTAAGGCTTATTGGTGGTTACAACAAACACGTAGTGCTGATGAAGCTGAAGCTAGATTC
>JBJEIL010000057.1:0-11881 GCA_051876995.1 Methanobrevibacter sp.
CCTACTTGTTGAACTCTACTTTTACTGTGAGAACCAACTAAATATACTTCAGTACCTTTTGAGATGGTACCACCGTATACTCTTCCAGTAGCAATTTCCCCTGCATGTTTATCAACAGATACATTAGTAACCATTACCGCAAGTGGTCCATTTGGATCACATGAAATCATACCTTTACCTTCAGGACTTTCAAGATCTCCATCCCAAATATGAGGTACCCTGTATGCTTGAGATTCCTTTGGAGATGGTAAGTGTTCTACTACCATACTTAATAATACTTCAGATATAGGTACTTTTTTAGCTAATTCTTTTTGTTTATCTTCATTACAGTAATCAATAATATCCTTAAAGGTAATTCCTGTTTTTTGCATCATAGGAACATTAATAGCCCAGTTGTGATAAGCTGAACCAAATGCTACACTTCCATTTGCAACATCTGCTTTCCATTCATCAACTTTATCTTCAGGAGCCATGTTCTTGATTAACTTATTTACTTCTGCAATGATTTTTACAAATCTGTTTTGTAATTCTTCAGGAGTTAATTTTAATTCGTTGATTAATCTGTCAACTTTGTTAATGAATAAAACAGGTTTAACATGTTCTTTTAAAGATTGTCTAAGTACAGTCTCAGTTTGAGGCATTACCCCTTCAACAGCACAAACAACTACAACAGAACCATCTACTGCCCTCATAGCACGAGTTACGTCTCCACCGAAATCAACGTGTCCAGGTGTATCAATTAAGTTGATTAAGTATTCTTGACCTTTAAATTCATGAACCATAGATACGTTTGCTGCATCAATAGTAATACCACGAGCTTGTTCTTGTTCATCGAAATCTAAAAATCTTTGATCTCCTGCAAGATCTTCAGAAATCATACCTGCACCTGCTAAAAGGTTATCAGATAAGGTAGTTTTACCGTGATCAATGTGTGCAACAATACCGATATTCCTAATTTGGTCAGGTTTATACATCAAATCCTTAATTTTTTCAATCATTTTTGAACGTCTACTCAAAATAATCACCTATATGATATAAAACATAATATTAGCTTTAAGCTTAGTGAGCTGCTTTAGCTACTCTTTCTTTTTCTTCTTTTTTCTGGATAGCAAAACTTCTTGAATCTTCGTTAGAAGCAAGGAGCAATTCATTTGCTAAACATTCACCTGCAGATTTTCTATTTTTAAATGCAGATCTGTAGGTACCATTAGTGATGAAACCTAATGATAAATCTACTCTCCTTTGTGGTGAAATATCTACAGCTACTTGGTAACCAATACCACCATATTTAATACGAGTAGTTTCTTCACGAGGTGCAGTGTTTTCTACTGCGGTAACTAAAATTTGTACTGGATTCTTTTTGGTTTTCTCATGAATGATATCTAAAGCTTCTTTGACAATATTATAAGCTTTATTCTTTTTACCAGAGTTAACATGTGATTTCATGATTTTATTCATTAATCTTTCAACAATAGAAACTTTGGATTTTGCGAATTGTCTTTTTACATGTCTACCTGAAGTATGAGGTACATCATTTTCCTCTAAACAGATGTAATTTACTAAACCTAAATCACTGACTTCCACTTCAGATAAATCCCATTTATTAAATAATAAATTAGCCATAGTATTCACCTTACTGGTTTTTCAATTTTACCTGATACCATTTCAGATAATGCAACATTGTTTACTTTAGATACTTTCCAACGAACTCCAGGAATATCACCCATGGATCTTCCTGATGGTCCTCCAATACCTTCAATCATTACTTCATCGTGTTCATCGATAAATCCAATTGCCCCATCCCCTGGTGCAAAAGCAGTTAATTGTTTACCGTTTTTAATTAATTGAACACGTACACATTTACGAATAGCAGAGTTAGGCTGTTTTGCTTCGATACCTACTTTTTCAATAACAATTCCTCTAGCTTGAGGAGCTCCTTCAAGAGGATCAGCTTTAACATCTAAACGTAATGCTTTTCTTTTATAGTCTACATCTTTCCACTTAAAATTTTGTCTATTCTTTTTAAGCTTACCTGCTGCAAAAAGTCCTGGCATTATATTTCCCTCTTTAAATTTTTTAGTAATTTTATAATAATAGAATAAACTAATTAATTAAAAATCCACCGCTGCGATTTACATTATACTGATGATTTATAATGCAATCTAAATTTTTAAATTAAATAGAATCATCATAAGACAAATAAATCAATTATTTTTGATATTTATCTGATAGATAAAGCCAATTAAGATAAAAAATAATATTCTATAGCAAAAAGCACACATGGCTATAGATCCTATGTTCTAGATAATACAATAATCCTTAAAAACATGAAAAAAATAGTTTTAAGAAAAAACAACATAGAGATATATTTAGCAATATCTATTAGTATAATCTATAAACTTCAATACATATAAATGTAATGTTTATCATTAAGAAATAGAAAAAAATTTTATAATTTCAAAATTTTTAGAAATCATAAAAAAGTCAAAAATAATAAAATTACCCATATAAAATTATATATTATTAATATAATGTTTCCTATCTTTAAATATATCTTAAAGGTTCCATAAAAAAAATCTTATAGAAATAAGGGAAGATAGTTAAATAAGAAACAAACAATAATTATTAAGTTATTTTTATTAAAACTAGAAAATGATTAATAGATAGATTAAATATACCATTAATTCATCAAACCTAAGTGTTAAACTTAATATAACCAATGCAGATAAAGAACTATTAAGAATTACAAAAGAAAAGATGATACAATATTAAAAATTTTATAAAAAAGATAAAAAAATTTAATTTATATAATAAATCATTTTAAAATAATGTTTCTAAATAGTTAACATAAAAAATACTATTTAAACATTCTTAATTAAAAGAAATAAAGTATTTTAATCAGATATTTTATTGTTTAAAAAACCAGACAATACTTTTTTATTGAAGAAATCTGTAAAAAATGTTTATATATTGACAAATGAACTCTTTCTAAGCTAAATAAAGGAATATTTAGGCATTTTTATAAATAGAAATTTTTACATAAAATTTAATGAAAAATTAAACTATTTAAATAGAATCTAAAAAAATCAAAACTAGAAATGCATTTATTTTTAATGTGTTTCTTGAAAACTAGAAAGGGTGAAAATATCAAACATATAAAATTTTCAATCTGTTTAGTTGTATTGCTAATACTCCTTTTAAGTTTAGGGGGAATATCTTCTACAGATGTAAGTGACGATACCCAAAAAGAAAGTGTAGAAATACAAGATAACGGATATTTAAATGAAAACATGGTTTTATATGAAAACACGACGGTTTCTAATAACAAAAAATTGGATACTGTTGAAAAAAGTTATAAAAACAACGAAAATACAGTGCATATTAATGATAAAAACCTAAAAACAGTACCAGAAAACAATTCAGTACCAAAAAATCTAGAAACAAAAAACAATAAACCTGACAATACAATAGCAGGAACAAACTCCAAAACTGATATTTTAAAGGAAGATAACCTAACTGACATATCCATCAGTGCCGAAGATTTGACAATGAAAAGATATGACGGATCATTATTCATTGTAAAGGTTAAATGTTCCAATGAAAAGGTAATTGGAAAATATGTTAAGATTACAATCAATAATAAAACATATTGGAGACCTATTAACAATAATTACCAGGCAAACATGACCATCTACTTTGGAATTGGAAACTATACCGCAGAATGTTTCTTTAATTATACAGGATATACACCGTCAAGATGTAGTGCCAGAATTCAGGTAAATGACAATAAACTTAAAACATCACTTAGGGGAAACAACATTACAATGTATTATCAGGACGGAAGTTCCTATTTCATAGAACTTAAAGACGAGAATGGCCAGGCATTATCAAACAAAACAATCCATATAAAAATCAATGACCGCACTTATTACAAAAGAACAGACACATCAGGAATCGCCACACTTATAATAAATTATGCACCTGGAAACTACATAATTGAAGGAACCTATAATGGAGATTATAACCATACAGGCTCTAGCACCAGAAATAATCTGACAATCCATTCCTATACCACTAAAATGGAAAGTTCCAATATTACAATGTACTATGCAAATGGCACACAATTGATTGGAAGACTTACAGATATGGAAGGTATAGGCATTAAAGATTCATATATACGTATTCTTATAGGTGATCGTACTTATTATCGTAAAACTAATGATGAAGGTAAGGTAAATTTAAGTGTAAACCTTAAAGCCGGAGACTATAAAGCCACCATATTATTTAATGGTTCAAGAGGTTATCTTCCATCAAACATTACAGTTTCCATTAAGGTATTAAACATTACCAGTAGAATTACCAGTTATAATATTAGCGGGGAATATGGTGACGATGCCATACTTACAGCACATATTGAAAACCAGAATGGTGAGGCCATCGTCAATGGATATGTTAAAGTATTAATTAACAATAGAACCTATTGGCGAAATACAAATTCCACAGGAGATATAAACATTAGTTTAAACTCACTATATGTAGGAAATTATGATGCCATAATAACCTTTAGTGGAAGTACTGGAGTATCCTCATCAAATGGAACATTAGTAATAAGAATAAAACCTAAAGATGTAATGATTGTGTCATTAGGAGCTACGATTAAAAGAAATGGAACTTATAAAGTTGAGGTTTCTGATTATAATGGTAAAAAGATTAAAAAATGTCCTTTAACCGTTAAAATCAATAATAGAACCTATTACAGAAGTACCGATAATAATGGAATTGCTTCCATTACACTTAATTTAAACAATAACTTATATGACATAATAGTTACAGCAAGTAAAAACTACAGGTCAAATACTTTATATGAAACCATTGACATTGTAAAATAGTTCTTTAAATACTCACTAGTTTTACTAGTGAGTTTATTTCTTTTTTTTAATATTTAATAAATAGATTTAGCTAAAATGCAGATTATAACCTAATAGTTAAAATTCAATTTCTAATTACATAAAATGATTAAAACCCAACCTAGAACTTAAAAAATGATTGAAATCAACTTCTAACTTAAAAAAAAATTTAAAATAGAATAGAGCATCATTATTTCTTTTTTTATGAAAAAATCCCATAATCCCAGGGGATTTTAAAAAAATAATCCTGTTTTATATTTACATAAAAAAATTATATTGTTAAATAGAGCATCTAGTTAAAAGTAAAGATAAAAACACATTAACCGTCATAGTTAGAAACAATTAAGGTACTTGTATGGTTATCAGAATCTGTAAAACTTAGATTTTTCTCCTCATCACCTTTAATATCCAGATTAACATTAACATATACCTTTTTGTCATTAAAACTAATGTTTGTATCATTTAAATGAGTTTCATTAATACTACCATCATCACTTGATGAGATAAGATGATGAATATCATAAAAACCATATGAAAGTTCGGGAATAGCCAAAAAACAGGAAAAGACTACAATAACAAGTATCATAAAAAGGACAATAGTTAAAGCCTTTTCACTTGCAGAACCTGTTCTAACTGCATTATCCTCCTTTCTAAAAACCTTATAATATAAAGAGTTAAATGGCAAAAATAATGGACAGCCCGTAGGGGTTAAAAGATCAAGTAAAATGTGACTTAAAAATCCTATAAACATAGCCATGCCCATGATTAGATAAAAAACCATTATAATTAATGGAATGACAAGGATAGACAGACTATGTAACTGACGTTTATGACTTGAAAGAAATCCCAACTCAACATAATCCAGAACAATTGAGGACAAGGATATGGAAATAAGATATAGTAACAATTCATAGAAATTATAAATTAAATTAAAATGAACGGCTTTAAAAATAAATAGAATTAAAAACCCAAACAATAGACCAGTTATAATATGAGTAAACTTCTCCATACTATTCACCAAACTAAAGGAAAAACAAAATTAGATTTCTTGAAAAGACTAATGAAGGACTACATTTTATTTAATAAAAAGTTTTCAAATTTATACCATGATGTAGTAATCCATATAGATCCAAGAATAATAAAAGCATATTTAAATTCAATGACAAATGCAATCGCCAGATACAAAATACCAAAAAGAATAGCGATGAAAACCAAATAAGGTTGTTTAACGATGATCATCTTATTTTCCTCTTCATTGACCTGAAGAAAATTATAAAGTATACTGCGTTTAGCTTTAATTGAAAATTCATCATCATATGTATTTGCAACAATGTAAATATTACTAAAATCAAAAAAAGCATCAAAAAGGATAAAAGTATTTTCCTTAATACGGCTAAAGTTATCAAATAACAGAATAACAGTATCCTGATTAAAAACCGCATATGGATAGGAAGAAACATCATCTAAGGAAGTGTTATTTTCATGATAACTCAATTTTCGACTATATGATGAATCATTATAATAGATGCTAAAAAACTCCTTTAATAAATCAATTAGAAAATCCAAACTTTTGGTCGTTACATCCTTATATTTTTTATCAAGACCAAATCTATGGAGGATTATCTTCATTATATGTTTTGAAGAACTCGGATAAGTAATCTTTATAACCGTACCACATTCTGACAATATATTATATAACTCATTAAAATCACATTCATACAACAATAGATATTTATGCTGATATAGGATATTCGGAATATCCTCATATTCAAATTCCATAAAACCACCAAACCAATAGGAAATTAATCGTTATATTAGATTTTAAAATTAAGAATATATAAAAAGGGATAAAATCTTGAAAAAACCTGAAAAAAGATATGAAAAATAATATTAAAAAATATAAAAAAGTTTTAAAAGAAAATAAAAAAATCTACAAAATTATAAGAAATAATAAATATAGATAAATCTTTTTAGGAATCTTATAAAAAAATTATAAATTATTCATAAATTTAAGGATAATTTATTCTAAAAAATACAAATAAAACCTGTTTAAAATATAAAGAAATTAATTAAAGAAAACAAATCATTACCAATTATAAAAATGTTTACCAAGTAAAAATATAATACAAATCATAATTATATACTAATTATTAAGAAATGAACTAATTTTTTTGATAAATAATTTGAAGAATAGATGGAATAATAATAATAATAATAATAATAATAATAATAATATAAATAAAAAAATTCAGTTTAAGTGTTAATAAATCAAAATAGATTCTAAAATTCTTTAATTAAGATAAAAAATAAGCAAAAATAACAATAAACAATTAAAAACCAATAAACAGTTTATAATAAAAACAGATAACCAAAAAAATAAGTAATATGTTTATAGAAAAAAATGAAAAAAGAGAATTGTCTCTTTTTTTAAAGAAAAATTAAAGATTAGAATATTAATAAATAATAATATTAAATGTAAAAAATAATTGATACGATAAACTAACTAATTATTTTAAGATAATATTACTAATATTATGTTGTCTATTTGCTAAAAGTTTAGCTCTTTCAATATTGACTCCATCTTTACCGATAGCAATACGTTTGTTAGTATTATCTGCAGTAACTGTAGCAATAGTTTCTCCAGATTCTTTTTTAAGAACTTTAATTGATTTAAGTTGAGCAGGAGCTAAAAGATTTTTAATGAAAACTGTAGGATCATCTGAGTGTTCGACAATTTCAACACCTTTATCAACAGCTCTTTTTACCTTATTAACTGTGCTTCCACCTTTACCAATTGCTAAACCCATATCCCCATTTTTAACAACATAAGTAACTTTACTATGGTCTTCATCTACAAGACAATCTTTAACCATAGCACCAGTCATACTCTCAAATAATGCAATATATCTAATTTCATTAGAATTAAATTTAATAGACACTAAAATCTACCCCATTACTTCTAGTATAGTAGAATCTCCTGGATCGTTAATAACTAATGTAGCTACTGTGAAAGGTTTACCGCATACTGAACCAAGAGTTACACTGGTACCTTCATAAACATAGTAAGGAACATTAGAAAGGTTAGAATAATATTCTACATCTTCAAGAATTTCTTTAGGACTGTTTTCTGCAACAATAACAAGTTGACCTTTTCCTAATTTTAAAGATTGAATTGATTTTTCAGAGCCTAAGATTACATCACCTGTATCTACTGCTACTCTGATTGCTCTATCTACGTCCATCATCTGCCTCCTTTAAAAATTTTTATAATATAATTAAACAGAACTTCAAAATACACATTCTGTTATGTAACAGAGTCTAGTTTTAGGGTCTTTATATATAAAGTTTAACTAAACACTGAAAAAATGGAACAAAGTTCCAAATAATATACATATGTAATAATCAATTCTATACTATTTTGAATAGTTTGAATTTTTAAACTTGATTATCTTAAAACTAATTAAGCTTTTATCCAAGTACAGATTTTATATTACAAATATAATTACAAATTAAACTAAAAAGTTTAAGCAAAACCATTAAACAAATAATGAGTTTTACATCTGAAACAAATAAAAAATAATGATACTATTTTTAAAATATCTTATTAATAAAATTTTCTTAAAATAAAAAAATAATAATTAAAGAATATAAAATATACTCTTCAATTAATACATACTTTTAGCTCTTTCTTTTTTGATAGCCTTAAGGGTTTTTTTAGCTTTAGCCCTATTGGATTTAGTAGTTTCTTCTGTTTGATCCTTATCCATTATGACATCTACAGATCCGGTACCTAATGGTATAGGTTGACCGACAATAATGTTTTCAATAACACCAGTAAGTTTATCGGTTTCACCATGAATACTTGCTCTAAGTAAGTGTTTACCGGTTTCCTCAAATGCTGCACGAGCAAGGACAGAAGATTTTTCTCCACCAATACCATGACGACCAATAGATTTTACAACACCCTCAGAAGTCATCATATCAGCTACAAGCATAATATGTCTAATATCAACAGAAAGACCTTGTTCTGACAAGGTTCTATAAGCTTCATGAATAATAGCATTACGTGCAGCTTCAATACCTAAAACAACATAAATCTCATGGATATCGTTTGTAGTTGTTCTAACATTGTCAATTCCATCGATTTTAAGAATATCTTTAAGATTTGAACCTTCAGTATGTATAATCCATTCATCTTCTTTTCTGATAATAACCTTTCCAATGCCTTTTAAACCACTGATTTGAGTATCTCTAACCTTATCTGCTAAAAGACGTAATTCCCTAATGGAAGCCTTAGATGGTTCAAAAGTAAATTTATTATCATCAACTTTAACCTTTTTAAATGATTTTTCAATGGTTGAAACTACATCATCATAATCAAGTCTTTTATCTGCAATTTTATCCTTGTTTAAAACAGCATCCACTTTCATTTCAGCATAGTTTACATTGAAATCCTCAAGCACATCATTTATGGTACTTTTACCAATGTAGTTTGCAAGTTTACGTACAAACTCCTCATCTTGATTAAGTGCTAAACCATTTTCAGGATTTTCTTCAGAGGATAAATAAATATCCATTGTAGGTGTTGAAATCTTTTTACGAGCATCTACAATTTCAATAAGCCTAGGTAAACCTAATGTTACGTTTAATTCTGCTACCCCTGCATAGTGGAAAGTACGCATAGTCATCTGAGTACCAGGTTCACCTACAGATTGAGCAGCTACAGTACCTACAGCCTCACCTGCTTGAATAAATGATCTTTCATAAGCTTCTTCTACTTTATCAACTAAAGTATCTAACTCCTTATCGGTAAGATCCCTTCTAATGTATGCATCAGCTATATCTTCCCTATATTTAGGTGGGAAATTATAATTTTTACTATCAACTACTTCGTTTACCTTTTCTAAAACTTCATCTTTAGTTAATTCACTAGCCATTATAATCCCCTCTATTTCTTAACCCTCATTTCATCAATAAGTTTATCAAGGTTTGCTACATGACCATGATCACTTTTAGCAGGATCCACACCATCCTCACCGAACAGTGTCTGAACAACCATACCCCTGTTATCGGTTACACGACCATTGGAACTAGCTTTTAAATCTTCAAGAGCATTTACAAGTCTTCTTTGCATATAACCAGATTGAGCAGTACGAATAGCAGTATCTACTAAACCTTCTCTTCCACCCATAGCATGGAAATAGAATTCAATAGGATCAAGTCCATCTTTATATGATGAATGTACAAATCCTTTTGCCTTAGCACCTAATTCGTTTTTCCTGAAGTGAGGTAATGTTCTTTCAGAGTAACCTCTGTGAATACGTCCACCACGAACAGATTGCTGTCCTACACAAGCAGTAATCTGAGTTAAGTTTAACATAGATGCCCTTGCACCAGTTCTTGCCATAACTACAGAATGGTTTGACATATCAAAGTAACTTTCAGCAATTTCTCCAGATTTATCCCTTGCTTCACCTAAAACTTGCATGATTCTCATCTCTAAAGTTTCTTCAAGGCTTCTACCAGGTAATGCTTCAAGTTCATCATTTTCATATGTTTTAACCAATAAATCTACCTTTTCTTCTGCTTTTTGTAAGTGTTCTTTAATACGTTCTTGAGCTTCTTCTGGAATTTCTTCATCATTAGTACTTGTAGTGATACCGGTTTTCATAATTCCGCAGATAGCCATATCAGTAGAACGGTCAAGGAATTCTTTAGCAGCTGCAGGACCATATTCTTTAGTAATAGTATCTAAAATTTGACCAGATGCTGAACCATATGCTTTCTCATCGATAGCACCATAAAGTAATTGACCGTTTTTAATTACAACATATGCGTCGTTTTCACATTTTTCTTTAAGACATACATCACATTTTTGACAAATTTCAGCCTTATAAGTCATGTTTAAATCATCAGGTAAAAGTAAACTGAATAACTCTTTACCAGTCCAATTTTCATGTTTACGTTTTGGCATTTTAAGATGTGATTTCCTAATAACTTGGAAAGCCTGTTCTTCAGTAAATTCAGAACCAGTTCTAGTAAGTAGATATCCTCCAGAAATGTGATCGTGAATAGCACCAATAATAGGTCCACCAAACCTAGGTGATAGAATATGTTCCTGTACTCTCATAAGAGATTTAGCTTCAGCTCTTGCTTCATCAGTTTGGAAGATGTGCATGTTCATTTCGTCTCCATCGAAATCTGCGTTATATGGAGGACATACACACAAGTTTAACCTAAATGTTTTATAAGGTAAAACCTTAACTTCATGTGCCATCATAGACATTCTGTGAAGTGAAGGCTGACGGTTAAATAAAACCATATCTCCATCATGAAGATGTCTTTCCACAATGAAACCAGGTTCTAATTGTTCTAAGATTTTATCCTTAGTCTCATCATAGATTCTGATTTTTCTACCATCTAATCTTACAACATAGTTTGCACCGGGATGAACATTAGGACCATTTTTAATATATTCCCTCATTTCATCAATATTCCACTCATTAACATAGGTTGGTACAGTTACCTCTTTTGCAATCATTTCAGGTACACCAACCTCGTTAATAGAAATGTTTGGATCTGGAGAAATTACAGTACGTGCTGAGAAGTTAACCCTTTTACCAGATAGGTTACTTCTGAACCTTCCTTCCTTACCTTTTAACCTTTGAGCTAATGTTTTTAAAGGTCTTCCAGATCTGTGTCTTGCAGGTGGTACACCACTTGCTTCATTATCAAAGTAAGTTGTTACATGGTATTGTAAAAGCTCCCATAAATCTTCAACAATAAGTTGAGGAGCTCCTGCTTCCATGTTTTCAATTAATCTTTGATTGATTCTTAAAATATCAACAAGTTTGTGAGTTAAATCATCCTCTGATCTTTCACCTGTATCTAATGTAATTGATGGTCTTACTGTTACTGGAGGAACAGGAAGAACTGTAAGTACCATCCATTCAGGACGTGCAACTTCAGGATTT
>JBJEIL010000058.1:0-2643 GCA_051876995.1 Methanobrevibacter sp.
TATTTTTAAAAAATAGCTAAAATTCTATATAATATTTTAAAAATATTATTTATATAAATTTTATTTATTCAAATGCTTTAAAATATTTTTTCGAAAAATATTAATAAATTAATTAATAAATTAAATCTAATTAGCAATTATTGAAGTTATATATTATTTAAATAGAATTTAATAGTATATGAGTTACTATAAGATGGATTTTATTGATTAAAATTATATTTTTATTATTTTGATTTTTAATCTATATAATCACTATTATGAGGTATTGTTATGGGAAAATACACCGTTGAAGAAGCGATTTTAAAACTTAAAGATGATGATGTGGAGATAAGAAAGGATGCTGTTAAAAGTCTAGATGGAGTAACTGATGAGGCAGCTATTGATCCTTTAATTGAAGCAACTACTGATGATAATGCACAAGTAAGATTTAAAGCTGCCCAAACCTTGGGAAACATGGGTGATTTGGCCGTTGATAAATTAATTGCTAAATTTAACAATGCATCTGGTCAGGATAAAAGATTTTTAACCTTTGCACTTAAGGAAACATATAGTGATAAAACGATTGATGCTCTTGTAAGTGCTGTTGATGATGAGGATTTTGGTGTTAGAAAAACAGCTATTAGGGGTTTAGGTTCACTTCAAGCAAGAGATAAGATGGATGATATTGCAAAAGGTCTTGAAGATGAGGATTGGGGTGTAAGACTTTCAGCTATTTATGCATTAGGAGATCTTGCAACACCGGAATCAGTTGCACTTATTAAAAAAGCAAGACGTGCTGAGAAGGATGAGGATTTTAAGAAATCTTGTAAGAAAGCACTTAAAAAAGCAGATAAATTAATGAAATCTGGAGCTAAACCTACTGTATCTAAAGCAAAACCTATGAAAGATATTAAAGCTTTAGAGAAAGAAGATCCCGAGGAAGCTGCAAGGGAATATGAAATACATATTAAAGAAGGTGCTAAAAGTCAAGAACCTTATAAGAGAGCAGCTATTATCTACCGTAAGACAAATAAGTATGATGATGAGGTAAGGGTTTTAAATACGGCTATCGAAAATTTATCTAAATTAAATCCTGGAAAGGAGGAATGGTTCCAGAAAAGATTGGACAAACTTATAAAATAATCTTTTTTTATTTTTATAATTAATCGACTTTTTTGATTTTACTATTTTTTTTAGGTTATGATAATATGGATTCTAATATTGCTAATTTACTGGGATGTAGTTTTAAACCTATTGTACTTGTTAAAACCAATGAAAAACCTGATGGTGCTATAGGACCTAAATCAAATAAGGGAAGATCCTGTATAATGAGCTATTTAAATAAAGTTATATTTGATAGGCAAACGGTTGTTTTTGAAAAAAATACTACCTCCTGTAATGGGGGACTTACTGGTTTAGGTTTTGGTAATGGTTTTAAGGAAGGTGAACCGGGTATAGATATTTATGCATCATTTTTATCAACAGGTCTTAAGGATGCAAAAGATAAAGAGAACTATCAAAAATTCTGTAGTGAAAAACCGCCTGCTGTACGTGATATGTTTGAATGTGGGGAGAGAATATATTCCAATTATAATCAGGCATATGAATTTATGGATAAAAAGGTTCCAATATATAATAACCTGGAAAAATATGTTGTATTTAAACCCTTTGAAGATTTAAAAGATGGAGAAATAGCTGATTCACTTATATTTATTGTAAATCCTATGGAACTGTCAGTTCTACTACAATTTGATACCTCTTTAAGGGATGAAGTTAATTATGTCATGACTCCTCAGAGTTCTGCATGTCAATCAATTGGAATTTATGTATTTAATGAGGCAGAAAAGGAAGACCCTCATGGAGTCTTAGGTCTACTTGATTTAGCTGGACGACGTGCCATGAAGGAGCCTATAAAAAGCCAATATTTTACTTTTGCCATTCCATGGAAACTATACTTAAAATATCTTGATAATATGGAATGTTCTTATTTGGACGGTCCTGTTTGGAAAAGTATGAGGAAATAATTTATTTTTTTTTTACTTTAGATATCTATATTGATTGTCAGCTTGAAATGATATGATTCTATTTTATTAAACTACTTCTTTTTATTTATTTCATATAAGTCTCTACGTCTATTTTTTAAAACAGGAATCTCTTCTCTTACGGTTTTAATTTTATCTAAATCAATATCCGCTATTTTTAACTCCTCTTCATATCCACATTCACTTATTATGTCTCCCCAAGGACTTGCTACAAGTGAATGTCCAAATGAATTATAATTGGCATCTTTATTTAATGCCGGTGCAACACCAATTGTATAGACCTGATTATCTAATGCCCGGGATTTAAAAAGGGTTTCCCAGTGTGCAGGTCCGGTTGTTAGATTAAACGATCCCGGATAAATAAGAATATCTGCTCCTTCAAGGGTAAGTATACGTGCAAGTTCTACAAAACGTATGTCATAGCATATTCCAAGTCCAATTTTTCCAAAGGGGGTGTTAACTATATTAAAACTATCTCCTGGACTTAGTGTATCTGATTCCTTAAATGATATCTGACCTTTAACATCAATGTCAAATAGATGCATCTTCTTGTGGTTTCCTATAATGTTGCCGGTATTGTCAAAGAAATAACTGCTATTGTATATTCTATCGTTAATCTTTT
>JBJEIL010000059.1:0-2627 GCA_051876995.1 Methanobrevibacter sp.
GTTAAAATATCATTGATTTGTTCTGTAGGATATAACCAATCAGAATCTATTGAAATTAATTGGGTTTTAGCTTTAATGTTTTTAAGTCCGTCTATTAATGATCCTTTGTAAGATAAGTCAAAGTAATCAATAGCTTTGGTTACATATAAATAACTATTTGCATCGAATCGTTTAACAAAGGTAGCACCTTGATGATGGAGATAGCTTTCAACCTGGAAATCAGGATCTGAATCAAAGTTATAACTTAGTTCATTTTTATCCTGTAAGTCCCGTCCAAATTTCTCATACATTGACTCCTCAGATAAATATGTGATATGTGCAATCATACGTGCTACTGATAAGCCTGCCTCAGGGGCTTTACTGTCATAATAATTTCCATTGTTCCAATTAGGATCCTTTACTATTGATTGTCTTGCAACCTCATTAAATGCAATTTGTTGAGGTGAGGTTCTTGCTGTAGTTGCAATAGCGATTATTTTTTTAACAAAATCAGGATAATCTACAGCCCATTGGAGAACTTGCATTCCTCCCATAGATCCCCCAATTACACAAAGTAATTGTTTAATTCCTAATGAATCTATTAATTTCTTCTCGGCATGAACCATATCTGAAATTGTAATAAATGGAAAATCAAGACCATATTTTTTACCTGTCTCAGGGTTGATTGATGCAGGACCTGTTGTTCCAGAACATCCTCCTAAAACATTAGATGCTATTACAAAATATTTATTGGTATCTAAAGCTTTACCTGGTCCTATTAATATTTCCCACCATCCAGGTTTTTTATCACCTTCATGCCATCCTGCAGCATGTGCATCTCCGCTTAAAGCATGGCAAACTAAAATAGCATTATTTTTTTCTTTATTTAGTTCTCCATATGTTTCATATGCTATTGTAACATCTTTTAGGCTTTGGCCTGACTTGAGTTTCAATTCATCATGAATTGTATAATATTGTGTTTCTACAAGACCAATAGATTTTTTTTCCATTTTTATCCCTAATGTAATTCTTTTTTTTTTAAATTGATTAATTATTAATATTATATGTTTTCTATCTTATTTAATTAATATATATAAATATAAATTATATAATATAAATAACTATTGTTATAATATAATTTAAATATTATTTCATATAATAAAAAAGTGTTATAGATGTATATATTATAAAAAAAATAATTTTATATAAGGATATTAAATATTTATCTTAGTTAAAGGAGGCTTGAATGGTGAAGATTTGTCCTAAATGTCATAGTGAAAATAAAGATGAAGCTAAATCTTGCATTAAATGTGGGTATACTTTTAGGGATGATGTACCATATTATCACAGGGTACAATTAAAATCTATTCGATGTCCTCAATGTCATAATGTTATAACAAATTTAAGTTATGGATTCTGTCCTAAATGTGGATTTGAATTTCAAAAAAAGGAAAAAAATGTAACATACAACTATTTGGAAGTTATACCTAAATCCGAACATGAAAATTCAATAACTTTCGGATACATATTCTCAGTTTTCATACCAATAATAGGTCTTGTTTATGGAATATATAATTTTACAAGAAATGGAGATGTTGAAGCTAAAAAAGCGGGTATTAATCAGATAATAATGTCTGTACTATTTTTAGTTATGGATATAACCTATTTCTATTTCTTATTTAATATGGGTTTATTTAAATTCTAATTATTTTAAATTAATTATAAACCCTTTATGTAGAAATACTATTTTTTTTAAAATATCTTTCTTATTAAATAAATTTGGTTTTTAATAAGATCTAAAAAATAAAATTCAAAATCAGCAAACTTATTTTAAAGTAATTTGTAGATAATCAAGATATATGTTCTAGATTGTTTTAATGAATTAAAATAGTTGGTTTATTTTAATTATTTTATGAATTAAGTATTAACATTAAATTTATTTTAAATTAATTTATATGAAAAAAATTTAAAAACAGTAGATTTATTCTACTGCTTTATTTAATGCTTGATCAAGGTCAGCTATAATATCTTCAACATTTTCAATACCTACTGATAACCTTATAAAATCAGGTGTTACACCACTTGCAAGTTGTTCCTCAGGTGATAGGTTTGAATGTGTGGTAGTTGCCGGATGTACAACCAATGTTTTAGTATCTGCAATGTTTGCAAGATGACTTGCTAAATCTACATTTTCAATGAATTTTCTACCTTCTTCAAGACCACCTTTGATACCAAATCCTATAATGCCCCCATACTTACCATTTAAGTATTTTTTTGCATTTTTATGTGTTGGGCAGGATTCAAGTCCTGGATAGTTTACCCAAGCAACTGCAGGATGTTTTTCTAAGAATTTAGCAACCTCTAATGCATTTGCACAATGTTGGTTGACCCTTAAGGATAATGTTTCTAAACTTTGCATAAATAAAAATGAGTTAAATGGACTAATACAAGTTCCAAGATCTCTCATCATTTGAACACGTGCTTTTGTAATATATGCTTTATTTCCAAATTCCTCACTATAAATAATTCCATTATAACTTTCATCTGGCTCTGTAAATTCCGGGAATTTACCGTTTGTCCAGTCAAAGTTACCACTATCTACAATCACACCGCCCATACTTGAACCATGACCACCTATAAATTTAGTA
>JBJEIL010000060.1:0-11560 GCA_051876995.1 Methanobrevibacter sp.
CAAAAAACATTTAAACTGATTTTTTAATATTAAATCAAAAAATGCTATTTTTAAAAATTTATCCTACAAGCCACCAGAAAAAAATCTGCATTAAACAAATCATATTCAAAACCTAAAATAGGCATAATATAACTAAAATATAGGACTGGAAACAGAAATAAGTTAAAACTAAAAAAAAACTTGATATAAGCAAAGCAAGAACTTAAACGATAAAATAAGATTATAATAATAAAAAATAAGACAAAAACATTAAAATAATAGAAAAAAATAATGAGACAAAAAAGCAGCTTAAGAATAATAAAAGTTTAGATTAATAAAATTAAATATTAATCTAAAATATTTATAATTCTTTACCTACGATTACTTCAGTTGCTTTGATAATAGCTGAAACATCGTCTCCTTCTTTAAGACCTAATTTTTCAGCAGATTCACGAGTAATAGCAGCAGTAATAACTCCTGGTTCTTCTACTTTAATATGAACATTTGCCATTACAGTTCCTAAAGTAACACTTTCAACTTTTCCTTTTAATCCATTTCTTGCACTAATCTCCATTTTAATAACTCCATATAATTTTTAATAAATAGCTTAAATTTTATTACTTACCACTTATCTACACATCATAAAATTTCTCATAAAATAAAATTATAATAATAACTACAAATCGTAATTAACATGATAAAAATGATTTTACAATTTTATTGTATAAGTTAACTATTTATTTTTAATTAATTTTTTGTAGATTTTACTTCTACAAAATAATGTTTGTTATCATACTATATAAATGTATTGTTTTTTAATGAAAAAAGAATTTTCTATCGTTTACCAAAAATAGACAGTTCGACATAAATATTGTCGATTTTGTGATTTTTAAGAAAACAACATCTTACCTAAAGCATATATAAAAAATTTTAAATGCTTTAAAATAAAATATTAATCTATGAATAAAATTGAATTTGAACCAATAGGAATAATTAAAACACCATTTGACAAGCCACAGGGAATGCCAATTCAACCAACAGGAGCAAAGGGTGTTAAAGGAGAAATAGTTTTAGACAAAAAATATCTTGATGGACTTAAAGATCTTGAGGAATTTTCACATTTAATATTAATATACCATTTACATTTAACAAATGGTAATGCTCTACAAGTTAAACCATTTATGGATAATACATTACATGGAGTTTTTGCAACAAGATCACCTAAAAGACCAAATAATATTGGATTATCAACAGTCAAATTAGATTCAATTGAGGACAACATTGTTCATATATCCAATATTGATGTTGTTAATGGAACCCCTCTTTTAGATATTAAGCCATATGTACCTCAGTTATTTGAAGATACATTAGTTGATGATATCAAGATCGGATGGTTTGAAAAAAACCATAAAAAAGCTAAAAAACAAAAAGCTGATTCAAGATTTGTTGAATAAAACAACTTTTATTAAAATTAAACAAAATAAACTACTTATTTTAATTTTTTCTTTTTAATAGAAAAATTAAGTCCTTTAAAAATATTATTTTAAAACCACAATTTCTAAAAATATTAAATAAATCCATAAATCTAAAACTTAATATTCAAATTAATCTTTTTTAAAAATTAAAAAAATATAATCTATTTTTCTATAATTAAAATAATAAATATCAGATATTTTAATAAAAAAAGATTATAAATTTAGAAAAGTTTATTTATATATTAGCATATATTAGAGATTAAGTATTGGTTTAGAGGGAATTTTATAGATTAAATAAAATTAATATGATGTGGTTTTTGATGTTAGAATATAAAAAATCAATAAGGGATAGTATTAATGGGAATATTCCTATTACAGAACTTGAAAAGGAAATATTAGACTATCCTCAATTTCAAAGATTAAGACGCATTAAACAATTAGGATTTACTTCATTAATATATCCTGGAGCAAATCATTCTCGTTTTGAACATTCTATTGGAACTATGCACCTTGCATCAAAATTAGCAGTAGAATTAGGTCTGGATGACGATGAGGTTCAATTAGTGCGTCTTGCAGGAATGTTACATGATATAGGTCATGGACCATTCTCACATGTTTCAGAGTCTGTAATGAATATTAAACATGAAGAGCAAACGGCTTTTATCATAAAGAACACTGCCATATCTACTAAAATATCTGAGAATTTTAATCTTGATGAGGTTGTAGATATTATTAATGGTAAAGGTAAACTTGGACCTATCATATCTGGAGAGTTAGATGTTGATAGAATGGATTATCTTATAAGGGATTCACATTATACTGGTGTGGCATATGGTGTAATAGATTTAGATAGAATTATTTCAAATTTAAAATTGGAAAAATTCTTAGTTTTAGATATAAAAGGAGTTCAAGCTGCAGAAGCAATGCTTGTAGCCCGTTATTTCATGTATCCCAGTGTTTACCAACACCACACAACACGTATTGTAAATGCCATGTTTAGAAGATCTATTGACAAGATGGTGGAATCTGGTGAACTAGACACTAAGAAATTGTCAATCTATGACGATAACGAGCTAATTACAAGATGTAAAAATTCTACATTAGAATATACCAGAGACATTATAGAAAGGTTAGAAAATAGACAACTGTTTAAAAGAATTAAAACTATTCGTTTAAATAATTTCCTACATCCCAATGATGTGTTTGACATTAAAGAAAGAGATTTGAAAAAAGCTGAAAGGGAAATTGGAGAAGATTATAACATAGATTCCAATTATATCTTTATAAATCTTCCAGAATATCCTAAATTTGATGAAATGAAAACCCAAATAGCTTTGAATGATAATTTATATCATTTAAATGAAGTATCTTCAATTGTTCAAGCTTTAAATAAAGCAAGATTTAATTATCCGGATATTGCTTTATACGCTCCTAAAGAATACAAAGAGGATTTAAGGAAAGTTAATATTGGGGATTATCTAGATTTACCGGAAAAAACCGACAAAAATTATAATATAACCCACTATGATCAACAGGACTTACTTAACTATATGTAATCTTTAATAATCAAAAATAGTAAGATAACATTAAAACAAATATAAAATAAAAATCCATTTATTATAAAAACTATTGAGAAAGTAGATATATTAACTTTAAAATGAGGAGAACTTATGATAATAGTTGCTATTACAGGAGCAAGTGGTGTTATATTAGGTGTAAGATTACTTCAAGCTCTTAAAGATTTAAGTATTCAAACTGGACTATTAATAAGCGATGCTGCAAAAACAATAATAGAATATGAATTAGATGATATGAATCTAGAGGACATTATAGGTCTTGCAGATAATTACTATGAAAATGATGATTTAACCGCATCTGTAAATAGTGGTTCATTTAAGTTTGACGGAGCTGTAATTATACCATGTTCCATGAAAACCTTATCAGCGATTGCGAATGCATATGCATCAAATTCCATTACACGTGTTGCAGATGTTGCTCTTAAAGAAAGACGAAAATTAATAATTGTACCTAGAGAAACACCCCTTAGAACCACACATATTGAAAATATGTTAAAGATTTCTAAAGAAGGAGGAATCATATTACCTCCAATAGTAGGGTATTACTCAAAACCAAAAACATGTAAAGATATGGAAGAATTTATTGTTGGTAAAGTTTTAGACTCAATTGATATTGATAATGATCTTTATAAAAGATGGAAATAGTAATAATCCTTGTTTAAATTAAAATTTGGTGATTAGATGTTTAATGATGATGACTTTATTAAAATCTGTGAAGTTCCAGGTCCTACAAAAGAGGCTATAAGAGCGTTACTTCTATATAAATCAAATGTATCAGATAAAGATATAGTGGTAGATGTTGGCTGTGGTACCGGTGGTTTAACAGTTGAGTTTGCTCAAAGGGCTAAAAAAGTATATTCAATCGATAAAAATCCAGAGGCTGTAAAGGTTACAGAAAGGAATCTTAAAAAACTTTTAAAGGATGGTTATAATGTTGAACTTATGGAAGATGATGCTGTTAATGCCCTTAAAAAAATAGACAATATTGATATTGCGGTTATCGGTGGAAGTGGAAGGGAACTTGAGACCATTTTAGATATTGTAAATGAAAAGTTAAACCCCAAAGGTAGAATCTTAATTACATCAATACTTGTAGATACAAAAGTTGAAGCGGTTAACAAACTAAAAGATTTGAACTATAATCCTAAATTTATGGAGATTAATGTATCAAAAGGTAGAATACTAGATCGTGGAATACTTATGAAAGCGGAAAATCCAATAGGGATTATAACCACATCTAAACATTAACCATATCTCTAATATAACCATTTTTCAACAATATAAAATAAAAAAAACTATTTTTTATTTTAACCATTTTTTCAATAATTTTAAAACAATAAAATATTATTTTTAATAGATCATAGTTTAAATTTAATAAAGAAATGACATATTAATTATAGAATATATTAACAATTTTCCATATTTCATTAATATAATGTGCGAGCTTATTAACTATCTTTTTAATTTAAACTGAAATCAATTAAAAATATATCAATAATAAAGTATTAAAATAATAATAGATTTTAATAAATCTATAAAAAATTATATGCATTATTGATGTGAATTTTAGTGGTGAGAGAATGGTAAAAGTAAAATGGTCTAAGTGGGAGCTACATTTTGCAATCATCCTCATAATATTAGTATTTATTATATATGGAATAGATACAATAATATTTGGAGAGCCTGCAGAAATATTCCACTATGTAATGTTACATCTAGGATTTATTCCAATAGATATTCTAATTGTAGCATTAGTAGCAGAAAATATGATTGAAAGAAATGAAAAGAAACAAATTCAGGATAAAATAGATATGATGATGGGTATATTCTTTAATGAAATTGGTTATGGTCTACTAAGTCGTATCTATAAAATTGATGAAAGTGATGATATTGTCAGAGCATTAAAATCTATTTCCACCTGGAATGATGATGACTTTAAGAAACATTTAGAAGAAATGGAAAATAAACCTAAAACATTGCATCCAAATATTACAAATGAGGAAATGGTTTTATTTTTTGAAGATTTAAAAGAGTTTTTAAATGCAAATAGAGAATTTGTCCTTGAGATTATATCAAATCCGACATTACACAATAGGGATAATTTCTCACAGTTAATGCTTTCAATTATGCACTTAATGGAAGAATTAGATTTTAGAGATGATATAAGCAAGTCACCGGAAACAGATTTAAAACATTTATTTGGTGATGTAAATAGAATTTATAGTAAACTTCTCTATGAATGGATTAGATATTTAGCATCTATTAAAAAACATTATCCATATATGTTAAATTTAGCAATTCGTACAAATCCATTTGATGAAGATGCCAATGTAATTTTAACTGAATAAATACCCGTTAGTTATGAAATGTCAAATAATCAAAACAAAATAAATACTCTTCAGAGCAACGAAATAATTCAAACAAAATTAATACTCTTTAAGCAATAAAATGATAAATGATTCTAAATAATACTCTTTAGAGTATTTATAATTTTTTTAAATTTTTATATAAATTTTTTAAAACCAATATACTTTTTTTTAAATTTAAAAATCAAATAGTAATTATAATATAATAATAAGTAACAAACTATTTTTAACTATAAACAATTTTAAAAAACCGTGAAAAAATGAAATCTTGTATACTTTTATGTGGAGGAATGAGTAAAAGAATGGGTAAAGATAAAGGATCAATGAAAATTAATGATAAGCCTATGATTATTCATGTTCTTGATTCATTAAACAATCAAATAGATGAAGCTATAATTGTTTTAAATGATGAAAAAAGAATTAAAAAATATAAAAAGATTATAAGACAGAAAGATTATAATTATAAAATCTATTTTACAACAGATGAAATAAAAGATTTAGGACCAATGTGTGGAATAATGACAGGTCTTAAACATATACACTCAGACTATGCACTCGTATTACCCTGTGACTCCCCATATGTTGAGAGCAATTTTGTATTCTACATGTTTGATACATTAGACTCATTAATTGAAGATGAGGAAATTAATGCTTTGGTACCATATCACAGAAGTCCTAAAGATGTTAACATCATAAAAAGGGCGGAACCATTACATTCCATTTATAATAAAAAGTACATTCCAATCATGGAAGAATACATAAGTCAAGGAATTCTTAGGGTAAGAACAATTATGAAAAACCATAACTGTTTCTATATTCCAATTGATAATCATCTAATACATGAGAAAAACTTTAAAAACTTCAACAGACCTACAGATATTGAATAAAACTACTATTTTTTAAAATTTACTATTGAATCTTTCTAATGTTTTTATATTAAATCAATTCTAACTTATTTAAACTGAAATCAAGTACTCTCTAAAAATTAAAATAAATTAGTATCTATCTAGAAAACAGCTTAATTTTAAATTTTTTACACAATCAAATAATAAAAGATATTTGATAAAAAAAATAGCTTGAAATAAAACTAAAATAAAAATAAAGAAAAATTAAATAAAAATTATTTAAATTAGAAACTATTCTAATGTTGGATAATTTGGACTTTCATTTGTAATTAAAAGATCATGTGGGTGAGATTCTTTAATTCCACTTTGAGTAATTCTTGTAAATTTAGCAACCCTTTTCATGGTTTCAATATCTTTAGCACCACAATAACCCATTGAAGCTTTAAGTCCACCGACTAATTGAAATAAAACTTCAGATACAGTACCCTTATATGGTACAGCACCTTCTACTCCTTCAGGTATTAATTTTGTATGTTTCATTGGTCCTTTGATTTCTTGGAAGTATCTGTCAGCACCTCCACCAAATCCACCAGTCATAGCTCCCATAGAGCCCATACCACGATAAGTTTTATATTTTTTACCATTCATTACAACAATTTCACCAGGAGACTCATAGGTACCTGCAAGAGCATTACCTAACATTACAAGATCTGCACCTGCACCAATAGCTTTTGCAATATCTCCAGAGTATCTGATACCACCATCTGCAATAACTGGAATATTATAATCTTTTGCAACATCCGCAACATCAGATACCGCTGTAAGTTGTGGTACACCAACACCTGCTACAATACGAGTAGTACACATTGAACCTGGACCAATACCTACTTTAAGTCCATCCGCACCTTTAGCAACAATATCTTCAGCAGCTTCTGCAGTTGCAATATTACCAACACATAATTTTGCATCAATATTATCTTTCATAGTTTCTATGAAATTAACAACATGCATGTTATGAGCATGAGCACAGTCAATGGAAATGATATCTGCACCAGCTTCATCTAATGCCATTGCCCTATCTAAATCGAATGGTCCAGTAGCAGCTGCTACTAATAATCTTCCTTTTTTATCCCTTGCCGCATTTGCATGTTTTTTATGATTTAAGATATCTCTAATAGTTACAATACCTGCAAGTTTTTTATCAGGAGATAAAACTGGAAGTCTTTCAACTTTATTTTCATAAGCAATATCTAAAGCCTCTTCAGGAGAAGTATTTTCATCAATAGTTACAACATCAGAAGTCATTATGTCTTTAACTAATCTATCTTTTCCTGATTTAATAATCGGATTTACATCCCTACGACTAATAATACCAACAATTTCCTCATCATTCATTACAGGTAATCCACTAATAGATAGATCATCCATAAGTTTTTGAACTTCAGTAACAGAGGAATCAGGAGTGATTGTAATTACATCACGAATAGTAATATCTTCAGCTGATTTTACTTTTTTAACTTCTTCAACTTCTTGTTCCAAGGTTTTATTCCTGTGAATAACACCTAGACCTCCTTCTTGAGCAAGTGCTATAGCAAGTTCAGATTCTGTAACAGTGTCCATAGCAGCACTTAAAATAGGAATATTAAGAGAAATATCCTTATCAAGTTTAACGGTTGTATCTACATTTTTAGGTTCTACATATGATGCATTTGGTGTTAAAAGAAAATCGTCAAATGTATATCCCATTCTAGCTTCTTGAATTTTTTCTGAAAACACATTTCTCACCGAATAAATAAATTTGAAAAATTAAAAATAAATAATCATAAAATATAAAATTTATATTTAAAATTATATAATTAAAAAATATGGTATCAATTTTTTAAAATAAATATAATTATTATTCTTATCTTTTTTAATAAATATAAACTTTATGTTTTTCAATAAAAATTACAATTAAAAAATGAATTAATTAAAAAAATAGATTGATGACATAATGTGAAATTAATCCTACCCTAAAACATATTCTGTTTTTAAAAAAGAAAACAGACAGATAGGAAAAATATAAAATAACCTATTATTATATAATAAAACTTTTTCAATTATAAAAACTATTCATAATATATTTTAGTAGTTTTACAACAATTATAAAACTAAAATTACATTATAATATGATTTAACCTTAAACTAACAGTTTTTCCAGACAATTAGAACTATTTTGTAATATGAGCCAATCTAAAATCAATTATTTTTGAAAGATCATCTAGTTTCAACTCAACCTGATAACCTATTTTTCCACCACTGAAATAAATGGTATTAAAATTCTTAGCACTATCATCGATAATAGTTGGAAATTTATGTTTCATACCTATTGGAGAACATCCCCCATGAGTATATCCAGTTAAAGATAGTAAATCCTTAGATTTTAACATTTTAATCTTCTTCTCAGATACAACTTCAGAGGCAAGTTTTAAATCTAATTCTTTACTAACAGGTACTAAAAAAACATAATGATTACCGGATTTACTTACGGTTACAAGTGTCTTAAATACATTATCAGGATTTTCACCTAAAACCTCAATTACATCCTTTCCACTTATAGCGCCGGAATCAAGGTAATTATAACTTTTATAGGGTATCTTGTTTCTCTCTAAAAGCCTCATTACATTTGTTTTATCTTCATTTCTAGACAAAAGAACCAACTTCAAAAAATATTAAAAAAATAAGTTTAAAATAAAAAAAATAGCTAAAGTTTTAATATAATATAGCTAAAAAAAAGGTTTAATTAAAAATTAAAAAAAATAAACTTTATTTAATCAAAAGATTTGATTAAATCTTTTAACTCTTTAACAGCAGCACGGTCAATGTGTCCAGTGTTTCTGTCACCATCAACACATGCAGCACCACGAATACCTACAACATCACAGTGTAAGTCATATAATGGTTTGATTTGGTCTTTTTTAACTGAACCTGCAAGTGCAGTATTTAAATCATATTCTTTAGCTTCTGCAACCCATTTTTCAAGGTCTTCCATACTCATAAAGTCAAATAATGTTTTACCATCCTTAACTGCAGTATCCAACATAGCTAAATCTGAACCAGAATCACGTGCAACTTTAGGAATATCCCATGGTGAAACAGCTCCAACTCTTTCAGCATCTGCATAACCTGCAGCCACTACAATAGTTTCTGGAGATTCATCTTTAACAGTTTTAACAACATTAGACATAACTTCTACTGCTTCATCATAATTTTTAGTACCATATAATCCTACTTTAATATAGTCAGCACCGCATTCTAATGCACCTAAACTAGCAAGGGAAACAGTTCCTGGTTTATATGGAACATCACCTATTGTAGAAGAAACTAACTTATCAGAAGGAGTAAGTTCTCTAATATCTTTAATAACCCAAGGGAAATTAGCTCCAAGAGATCCTTCTTTAGGATTTTTAACATCTACAATATCTGCTCCACCTTCAATAGCTTCTACAGCTTCTTCATGATTGATTGGACTTATTAATAAAAGCAAAAAAATTTCCTCCAATTATTTACTCAAATTTAAACAAATAACCTATGTATTTATAAAAATATAATTAAGCAAATTTAATCCTTAATAATAGATTCATAATAATTATACCATCAATATAGTATAACTAAAATAAAAAAAATATTATCATAATAAAATAACAATTAACAATTTATTAGTTTATATTTATAAATGTTTTCTATAATTATTATTTATAATAAAATAATACTGTTTCTTATAAGAATATTTAAAGAATAATATTTTAATAAGATTAAAATTAATAATAATTGAATCAAAGAATAGACAAATAAATAAAAATGTTTAACCTAAACTTTAACTTAAATATATCCTTAAATATTAATATATTTATATAGACTGTATTTAAACTTAATTAAATATTTAATGATTTTTATGTTTATAGGGACTTCCATTAGATTTAATATTATTTTTAATCCTCCTATGACTATCCACCTTATACTCTGTTTTTGAACGTAAACTCTCTATAAGTTCATTGGTAGGGGTAGCTACAGGACAATTATAGGTACACATTCCACATAAAGTACACATATACAATTTTTTATCATCCTTTTCCTCGCTCTCATTAAGATATCTGCTTAACGCAATCCCATGTCCCCCAAGATAATAATTAAAACCAAATTCATTACCTACTACATTATATACAGGACATGCAA
The DNA here is from genome assembly GCA_051876995.1 of Methanobrevibacter sp. Classification (GTDB taxonomy): domain Archaea; phylum Methanobacteriota; class Methanobacteria; order Methanobacteriales; family Methanobacteriaceae; genus Methanarmilla. The sequence goes on from JBJEIL010000060.1 coordinate 10,458, forward strand.
CTACACAATTACCACAGTTTATACACCATAAACACTCGTCTTTAGCTTTTGAACGTCCGTTATCAAGTAATATTACTACCACCTTTTCTGCCCCATACATTGGTTTCAATAGTTTTTTCTCAATATCTGCTGTTTTAGATGGTCCTGAAATAATATTGATATATGAGGATATTGGTGAGCCCGTTCCGAATACTGATTCTAATTTACAAACTGATACAGCATCTTCAACCTCTGGAACAAGCTTATCAATTCCTGCAAGCACAATATGAAGTTTACGACTTGATGCATAAGCCACATTATTTTCATTATGGACAATTGCAATTGACCCGTCATAAGCAGCAATTGCATTGGCTCCTGTAATACCCACCTTAGCATCACCAACATAGGATAGAACATCAGCCCTTACAGTCTTTAATATATCCTGATGTACAGGGTCTAAATCCGTATTTAATCCGTCATTAACAATTTCAGTAATTTCATCAATACTTAAATGTGATGCAGGTCCTGTATTGTGTACTGGTCTATTATCAGTATGTTTAAGTTGTAGGATTCTGTCTCCCAAATCAGTTTCGATAACCTTTACGCCATTTTCCTCAAGCCTCTTTCGAGCACTAATTTCCCCCATAGTATTTGACTTTGATTTAATTACAAGTTTATTTTCCTTGTCATACTCATTAATTAAATCAACCATAATTTTAATAGCTTCATCACCATCTTTAGCTTCAAACAAGTCAATATCATTTCTTTTAAATGTTTTTCTTACCTGTTCTTGTAATTCCTCATTGTTTTCTATAGCATTAGTACGAATATTAATTACCCTTTCCTGAAGACGGCGAGTTTCTGGCTTGTTAATAATTTTTTCAAAACGTTTATGTAATAATTTAAATGATTTATTCATTTGTTTTAATTCTCTTTCTTCCATATTACTCACTCACATATCCTCTTTCTTTAATGCTTTCGCTACAAACTCAGATAAATCTATAACTTTTAGATTTTCGGAATTAGAACTTAGATTCAATTTACAGAAAGGACAAGCTGTAACAATTAAGTCGCATTCTGTATCTTCTGCTTGTTTAATTCTATTTTTTGAAATATTTGCTGAG